>NZ_FPAD01000011.1:0-54249 GCF_900116125.1 Paenibacillus sp. BC26
GAAGGAATAACTCCGCTCGACTTGCATGTATTAGGCACGCCGCCAGCGTTCGTCCTGAGCCAGGATCAAACTCTCCATAAAAGTGGCAAGCCCGAAGGCTTGGCCATTTTTAAGAATTCGCTTGGTAGCTCATTCAAAAAACTAGCTTTGCGAAACGTTCGTTTCGCGATTTATAACCATTTGACTGGTCGCTCATTGTTCAGTTTTCAAAGAACAAATTTCATGTTCTGGTTTGTTGACCCAGAATCAGATCTTATCATACTTCGAAACATAATTGCAAGCTTTATTTTTCAACTTGTTTTTTGTCTCGAGCACCGCGTCCCTGTATCTCTCAGCGGCGGAATTAGAATATACCATGATTGTCTACAGGGTTGCAACAGGTATTATTTTACATTTCATATAACCCATAAAAATCGCGCGCCTGCATGAACAAGCGCGCGTCATCCACAGCATTCCGTCTTGCATTATTTCCATTCTTCACTGCCTTGAAACGGCATATGACGAGCTTCATCAAATTTAGGGAACGGCAAGTAATCATTGATGCCGGGAACTGCTTTGCCTCGCAGCAAGAAGGCCGAAGGCCATTGCGGCACTTTAATTAACGTGCTCGTCGGGATGTAGCGAATCGTTAAGCCGCAGCGACGCAGCGGCGAGTGATTGGCTTCAGAACCGTGAATGATGCTGGGATGATGAACGGACACGCCGCCTGCACGCAAGATGAGATCAACCGCCTTCTCCTCTTCAACCAGCGCAGGATCCACTTCGGATTCCAATACATTCGCCGTTGTCGTGTTAGCCTTCATTTCTTGAAGCTCCATCGTTTGCGTGCCCGGAATCACTCGCAGACAACCGTTCTCAGGCAGGGAGTCATCGACTGCGAGCCACAAAGTGACTACATTCATCGGTTCAAGCGGCCAGTAGCTGCCGTCTTGATGCCACAGAACAGGGCGCCCATCGAATGGCGGCTTACTAATATAGTGGGAAGCGAACAAAGCGATATCCGGACCAATGTACTGCTCTGCAATATCCAGCAGGCGATCATCGCCGACCAGACGCAGCCAGAACGGATCATCCGCCAATAACGTGTGGCCCAAGTTCTCCGGGCGAAGCCCCGGGTTCTTCTCCATCAGCCACTCCACATGCTGCTGGGCTTCTCTAATCAATGACGCATCGAGAACATCCGGATAGACGGCATAGCCATCACGATCGAACTTTTCTTTAGCAAGCTTCAATTCTTGGGACATTGCTGGATCCTCCTCATGATTTTCGATCATTACGTGAACTAAGCTTCTTGTACAGCCTCCAGATAAATTCGCTCGTTAAACCCGCCGCGCTTTGCGGATTTCTCCGCTCTTATCGTTTCCAACTGCCCTGCATCGAAGCCATGAACATGGGATAGCGCATGAAGAAGTTCCAGGATATCGGCCAACTCTTCCATGGCGCTCACGTTATCCTCCGCCTCCAAATACTCATGAAGCTCCTCCGATAACTTAGTCCGCAGTGCCGCGTGATACGAAGCTTCATCCAGAATACGGGTCGTGCAAGTCTTGCCGTTGTTTGCGATGATTTCCGGAATACGGTCGCGAACAAGCTTATTGTATGTAGGCATTTAACCGCTCCTTCTTGCTATGCAATCATGCTGAACAATCCTCACTTCGAGCCTATTATACATTGACCAGGACATAGAAGAAACCGGATTCCGGATAAAAATCAGCAGCGCCGCAAGGCTTGTGCCCCATGCGGATTTCCGGAGCCATGCGTACGATAAAACATCGGGATTCCATCGCGGGAGGAACAGGCGCATGAAAGTGGTTGTAACAGGAGGGGCCGGTTTTATCGGTTCGCATCTCGTCAAAGGTTTAATCGAACGCGGAGCGGACGTCCATGTCATTGACAACCTCTCGACAGGTTCAATGGAACGGGTAGATCCGAGAGCGATCCTTCATATAGAAGATGTTCGATTCGGAAGAGCAAAACGAATCATCGCGTCCGTCAAACCCGACGTCGTCTATCATCTCGCCGCGCAAGCGGATGTACAGCGTTCTATCGCGCATCCAAACAGAGATGCCTCTATTAATGTCGGAGGTACGATTAATATGCTTGAAGCCTGTATAATGGCCGGCGTTCGCAAAATGATTTTCGCCTCCACCTCAGGGGTATACGGCAATTTAGAAAGAGAGCGCATCACCGAACAAGACCCCACGGATCCGATTTCGTTCTACGCGATGTCCAAGCTGACAGCTGAACGCTATATCCGCCTCTACAGCCGTTTCTATGGACTGGGATATACGATTCTTCGCTACGGCAACGTATATGGACCCGGCCAAACGGCCAAAGGCGAAGGCGGCGTCATCGCGAATTTTATTGAGAGAACGGTGAAGGGGCTGCCTCTGATGATTAACGGAGAAGGTCTTCAGACACGGGATTTCATCTATGTAGACGATGTCGTCTCGGCCAACATGGCTGCAGCAGCACTCGGCAATAACGAAACGCTGCATGTAAGCACCGGCCTTCGGACATCCATTAGTCACTTAGCGGAGCTGCTTCGAGAGCTTCACCCAAACGAAATTGAGGTGCTCTATCGTCCGGTCAAACCGGGCGACATTATGCACAGCTGCTTGTCATGCGAGCGAACACGGCACACACTGCAATGGGAGCCAGTCACCGGCATAGAGCGCGGAGTCGGCGAAACGTACCGCTACTGGACGGAATCGTGAAGCGAAACTCCTCAAGCAGTTGCGGCAAAATAACAACAGCCCCATTCACAGCTCTGAAGGCGATCAGAGCGGCGAACGGGGCTGGTTTCTTTTACGGCGCATATACGGATCCTTGAAGGGAGTAGGGTCCAGTAATCCGCGCACGCGTATCATTTGATCGGACGGTCAAGTAATAACGCCGCTGCGGATCTGTTCCGACAAAGGTCAGCTGTTCTTTCGTTCTGCCTTTCATGAAGCAGGACTCCAGATTCCAATAGACAACCAAGCCGTCCGGACCGTCCTCTCGCAGCAGAATCTCCATCTCACCCGAGTCCCAGTTCGCAATATCCGGGTTCTCCCATCCTACCTCGAACCGCAGCACCAATCGGTCGCCCGGCGAGATGGAACCGAGTTGTAAAGAAGTGAGGACAAGCTGTTCGGGACCGACGAGGAGGGGCTCGAAGCTGCCGACGTCCGCACTGCTTTTATCCGTGTATTTCATATCGAACATCCCTTTCTTATGCTTAAATGGTTTGCAGCATTTGCAAGAAATGTTGACCATACTTCAGAGGAGAAAATTCCACATGCACGAAGCTCATTGCTTCCGTGCGGATTCGTTCGCGCAGCTCCGTGTTCTCCATAAGCTCTCGCGCTTCCTTCAGCGCCTCCGCTATGTCGCCGAGCGTGTAATATTTTCCCGTTCTATTGTGAATGATCGAATGGGATACCCCGTCCGAATCCGTTGTCAGCACCGGGCATCTGCAGCTCATCGCCTCCAGAACTGCATATGGCGCTCCTTCTACTTTGGAGGTGGCGCATAAGAATCCGCCGGAATCTCCGATGATCGAGAAGCAGTCGGGCATCTCGCTATGCGGAACATTGGATCTTACGGTCAAGCGGCCCGAAAGCCCAAGCTCGCCTACAAGTCGTTCGAATGATTGCCACTCCTCGGGATCAGCCAATAGGGGATCATGAAACATCCACAATCGCAGGTTCGGGTACGTAACCGATAGATGATAGCCGATTTGCAGAAACTCGCGCCAATTTTTGTTATCCTCCATCCTCCCGAGCCAAGCCATAATGGGGGATGCATCCGTTAAGAGCGAGTGATGCGGCCGATATGTGAAAGCAGCAGCGTCAAAGCCATTATTGAAGTGATATTGAGGCTTATTCGGGAACAATTCGCGGAAAATAGCCGCAATATGCGGTGTTCGTGGATTAAGCAGCGCTGAAGCATGCGCCTCAATAACCGGCGAGGCCGCCGTGAGCGCCTGCCTTGCATCCTCTTTGGGGCCATAGCCTTGAATCTCGTAGATAAGCTTCCCATAATAGCCGAGCATCCGGAAACGCAGGAGGCTCTTATGATCAGTCGTGACGACGATAGCTTCGTAACGGCCTGCATCGACCAACTGCTTAATTGCGATGTCGCTATCCGTAATGTGCACATCCGAAGTGCGGTCCCTATTTTGCAAACCGGCCCCCCACTTGTAATACAGACAATGCCCGTATACCCCAAATTCTCGAAGCGCCTTACACCTCATTCGGTTCAGCGTGTCCATGCCTCCGCTTGGCAGGTAGTAGACAAACAGCACATTCACCGACTTTGTTCCACCTCCTCCGGCCGTTCATCCATTCCGCACCCCCTCAATCCAACCGATCGAAGTCCTTTTCCGTTAATGTCGCGATTACGGTTCCTTGACTGCGAAGGACGGCTTTAATGCGCATCGGCTTATGCGTCGAAAAGTTCGTCACAATCAGCAGACTGAATGGCGCGTAACTAGGCGTGAGCGGGGGCAAATCAATCAGTCGCCGTGACTCCATCTCCTGCAGCGTCTCATAAAATAAGATTCCGTTGTTATAGACGTGCACCAGGCAATCGAATACTTCCGCGCCGTCATTGACGATGGACCATGACACGGATTCAATAAACCGGCAATCAATTCTCGCAAAAGCAGCGGCATCCAGCCGAAATATAGCCATGTATTCCCTCCTCCGCACGTCTTCCTTCTATTATCGTATGAGAAGCAGAGGCAAACGTAAGGGCCAAACCGCCCCGAACAGCCACCCAAAAACGAAGGTTACTCGTCCATTTGTCCAAGCGGATTCCCTATTACGAGCATTAATTAAATAGAGTCTATCTACGAAAGGAAGGATGTGTGGACGATGCAACTCGTAGACTTGAAGGGGAGCTACGACGCCATCTACAGCCTCGGCGATCTTTGTTTGCCGGCAATCCAAATGGAGCTTAATGAGATTCGGCCATTCGCAGGTCCGCTGGATTGGATGCAATCGCAGAACCTCTCCGACGTCTCAAGACTGCTTCGCAACCGCTTCGCCCGCTTCATGGATTACAGCCATCTGGAGGTCATCAGCAAAGCCAGCGAGAAGCTGTATTATGTCAAAGAGAACGAATACAATGTGTACTCGAACCATGACTTCTACACGCACAACAATTTTCCGCCGGAATTGAATGCTTACCCCGAGGTAAAAGCCAAATTCGACCGCAGGGTCGCCCGCTTCCTGGAAAAGGCCGCTTTGAGCGACAACATTCTATTTATTCGTACGGAAGCGACAATCGAGCAAACGAAGGAACTGACCGACGTTCTCTCGGCCATGGTAGCAGGCAGCTATCGTCTGCTTGTTGTGAATCACGCCCCGGTGAGCGGTATCGTCGAGCAGCACTGGCCACTGCCTCCTGTATGCGCCATTCAGTTGCCTAACGAGGAAATCTGGCATGGAAACGACCTGCTGTGGAAAGAGATTTTTCAGGGTATCGTGCTCCGTGACGAGTAGAGTAGAGTAGTGTAGAGTGAAACATCTTCTATGATGAGAAAAGGGCATCCTTATCGGATAGCCCTTTTTCTTGTTACGGTTTCTGCTGGTTATCCACCATCGTTGACAGCACATGCCAATCCGGCAGCTTATAGCCATTCGCCAGCCTAAGTCCGGCTAATATTCGGTTCCACACCTCATAGTCCACGATGATCCCGGGATCCGGCGTTTGATCGGCGAATATACGGTTGTACAAATCGCCTTTCACCATGAATCGCTCATTTGGCATAGGTTCCCACCTCACTTCTCAACTGTTACTTCTTAATAACGGATTGGTAGACGTCCAGTACCTGCTCCACCATCCTGTCCATCGACCAATGGGCGGTGCCCCATAATTTCGCGTTATGTCCAAGCTGTTCTCGGAGACTGTCATTTGCGAGCAGCAGCCCTAATTGTTCCGCCAGCTTAACCGAATCTCGCACGGGGGAGATTAAACCGGTCACATCATGCTCGACCATCTCGGGCAATCCGCCTGCTGTCGATACTAAGGCAGGCAGCCCCGCCACCTGCGCCTCCATCAAAGAGAAGGGCTGATTGTCTTGTATGCAGGAATGAACGAAAATATCGGATATCCGAAGCAGTCCGGGGATGTCATCCCGCACTCCCAGAAACAGGACATTTTGCTGGAGTTGAAAAGCTGCCGTTAGCTGTTCAAGCTCTGCCCGCTGTTCTCCATCCCCGACAATCCAGCACACCCAGTCCTGGCGTGTCCATTTCAGAATGCCCAGCGCAGTGATGAGGATGTCGATTCCTTTGACGAACGACAGGCGGGCGGGGCAGATGATGATTTTCTTGTCCGGCGGGCGCTGCATCGTCGTTCCTTTACTTGCCTGCCGCTCGAATTCGTCGATGTCCAGGCCATACGGGAACACCCTTATTCGCGCTTCCGGCACTCCGAACGAATTCACTAACAGCTGCTTCTGCCAGTTATTCGCCGTTACCGTTACATCGCCTGAGGTCGCACCGTAATGCTCGATCCCGTTAAAATAATTCCAAGCCGGCGAGTTCTCCGCTACGCCTAACTGGGGATTCAAACGATAGTTCATTGTTACTTCCACCGCTACGGAGCCATGGACATGCGCAACAAGCGCCGTCTTCGGGGACTTTACCCGTCCAAGCGCCCTGGCCGCGAATATATCATGGGTATGGATAATGTCATAGTGTTCAAGCCCGAAATAAGCAGCTGCCAGTTCCAAATAGTAGCGCTCAAATTCGCAATGCATCACATAAGGGTCCACGTGGATCTGAGGAACACGAGACGCGCTCAGCTTGGCAGCGATCAGAGGACGAAGCGTTTCTTTGGCAATCTCCTTGTTCGATCCAGGCATATGCACTTTATCGGGACCGGTGCCGAGCAGGTCCACTTGATGCCCCATCAGCTCGAGCCGCTGTTTCAGCTGCGTCATATACTTCCAAACGCCGCCAACATGCGGAACCTGCCAAAAGGTAGCCAACAATATCTTCATGCTGTCCTCTCTCCCTGCATCCGTCAGCTGCCGGGACAGCTGCTCCGGCGCGGAAGTGGTCATACGTTGTCGTAGTACCATCGTATGAATGGGACATTTCAAGAGGCACGACGGTTTAACCCCGTCAATGGACTATTTACCGGTTGATTGCGAGATTTGTATCGTAAAAAAAACCTGACCCCATAACGGGAAGCAGGTTTCTTCAATAGAAGCGTCCAGGCCAGATCAGGCTAGACTAAGACCAGACCTGGCCAGACCAAACTATGCCTCAAGCAGCTTGTAAATCACTTTCGCGCTTTCGGCGCGTGTTGCATGTCCTTGCGGCTCGAAGCTGCCGCTTGTCTTGCCATCAATAAGGCCCAGCTCCTTCGCCGCCCCGATCGATGCTGCAGCCCAGCTGCTGATAGCACTCACATCGGAGAAGTTCTTCAGCTCGGCAGCGTGATCCGCTGTCAGCTTGCCGTGCTTCACTTCATAAGCACGCATGAGCATGACGGCCATCTCTTCGCGCGTAATCGTGCCATTCGGCGCGAACGCCGATGCGCTGCGGCCGTTCACGATGCCCGCTTCAGCTGCAGCCGCCACTGCAGGCGCATACCAAGCGCCAGGCGCTACGTCTGCGAACGCGGCTGGCTTCGTCGCTTCGAGCTCCAATGCACGAACAAGCAATGCTGCGAATTCGGCACGCGTAATGCTGCGGCTTGGTTCGAACCGATCCGCGCTCGTGCCATTCATAATATGCTTCGCCGTCAGTTCACCGATCATCGACGATGCCCAGTGAGCAGCCGACACATCAGCGAAGTGCTTCGTGAACTCCAGCACCGCATAGCTCGAGAAGTGGGAAATCCGGACGGTCATCGTGCCGTCGTCATTCAGCTTGCCGCGAACAAACTCAAGCTGACCGTTATCGGCGATATAGTAGACGCCGATCAGCTTCGTATTGGCACTATCCTTCACCTTGAAGGTAAGCGTGAGCGGTTCTGCAAACTTGCTCAATACAGCCGTTTCCTTGCCAGCTGCATCTACCAGCGCGAGGCGGAAATCGAAAATGTCCGAAGCCGCGTTTAACTCTGTTGTGCCTTCTTGCTCAGCTTTAGCCAGGAGTGCTTGTTTGGCTTGCTCGCTTAGCGGCTGCACATGAAGTGAGATTTGATTGCCGCCGCTGGTTGCATTGTCGCCTTGCTTAGTCAGTTCCTTCAAGACGTCAGTCGGAACACCGACTTTAACATCGCCTTGGTTCACTTCCAGTGATTTGTCACCAAGAAGCTCTGCCGTGTTAAGCGGCAATACCAGCTGCCCCTTGCCCCCCGTGTCGATTGAAACTTTGCTGCCCGTTGCTTTGCTGATTGCAGCTTTCAATTGTGGTTCCGAAATGGTTGCTTGGTCTTTATCCGTTGCGTTGTTGCTGCCCGAACCTCCCATTACCGGCGGCGGTGGCGTAAGATCGCCTTCTCTTGTAATCGTAAGTTTAAGCGTCTTCGTTGCTTGTCCGGCACGGCCTGCATCCGTGTACCACGGCAGCGCCAATGTTTCCGCACTTGGCTCAATATGAAGCGTAAAGTTATTTGTGCCCACTGCAAGCGGCAAGTTCTCGATAAGCACATTCCCCGCTGCATCCATATCAGCGGCATCAATTGGCTCACCGTTGATGGTGAAGTCCACGCCGTAAGGCACGTTTGCTTTTAGCGTAAACGCTTCTTCATCCGTCGTATAGGCAATGTCATCACCGTAAGAGATACGCGGCATGGTCACGATCATCGGCATGTCCACCCAGCGCAGCACGTAATCGTCCACTACCATCGTGTTGCCGCCTTGGTTCTTGATCGTCAGCTGCATGTTCGTATCTGTCGAGGAGTAAGCGTAATTGCCGGCATCCTCGGTATCATTGGCCTTACGCGCATGCGAAGTAAACGCCTCCGTCGACCATGCTCCGCGTGTATATTTGTATTGAATCGATTTGCCCGCCATCATCTTGAAGCTGTATTCCACCACATCGCGCGTCGTTGCACCGCTTGGCACATTCAGCTTATTGCCGGAGGCATTCCAGCCGTTAAGATCGCCTGCCAAGTAGATATCGTCTTGAACCGGCGTGTAGCTTGGAAGATGAACGCGCAGCTTCACATCCACCATGACCAGCTTCGGAGTAACCGACTTCTCATCGGAATATCCGCGATTATAAGCGCTGTCCACCGCTGCTACTTTGTACGTATACGCCGTATCATTGCTGACCGTAAAGTCCACATACGATGAAGCCGTGTTGTCTACCGCTGCAATGCGCACAAACTCCGAGTCCGCTTTCTTGCGATAAACCTCATAATGATGGGCTGCTTCCTCAGAAGCTGCCGCAGTCCAATTCAATTGAACGCGGTTCGACTCTATCGTAATCTCAGCGAGCACAGGGGCTTCCGGTGCCGTCGTGTCGCTGCTGTCTGCATGCACGTCAACACGTTGCTGCTCGGACTCCGTGAACGTATCCCCGTTGTCGCCGGAGACTTTGGCGAAGTAATCGTAGGCACCTGCTTCGATCGGCTCAAACGCTGCCCAGTATACTTTCTTCCCGTCTTGCGTGTCCTGTTTATAACGCAGTTTTGTTTCTACCGCATCGGCTTTGCTTGAGCCTTCTTTGTAATAGGCAAGGCGCGCAATCAAATTCGGCGCTTCGCTGCCTGCGTATTCTGCGTTATCGGTAAGTCCCGGAATGTCGATCGTGACTTGGATTTCGGTGGTTTTGTGACCTGCGCCAAGCGTAACCGCATTAGATGGCTGCGTAATCGTTACCCCGTTCACTGCAAAAGAAGGCGTAGCCGATGCATACTCGCTCAGCAGACTCTCCCCGCTGCCCGTAACGGCAGTCACCGTATAATAGTACTTCTTCCCATTCTCCACGTTCACATCGGACCATGTGTTTCCTACTGCTTCGCCGGCCAACTGCAGCTCGGCGCCTTCGATTGCCGCGCGGTACACATTGTAGCCTACTGCACCTTGAACAGCATCCCATGTCAGTGTAACTGCGCCGTTACCGCCTGACGCTGCAACGTGCTGCACCTGCGGTACTGTAACAAGCTCTGTAGTCGAGATCATCATCAGACCGCTCATCGCTTTCACGGTAAGCGAGACAGTGCCTCCTGTAACCGTACCTTCAATCTCACTGCCCAGCTGATCTGCCAGTGTGATGCCCTCAGGCAGGAATCCAGCTACATTCGCTTGGATGGTTGCATCTGTCGTGCCGCGATTCACCACGACAAGCCCTGCTTGATTGTCCGTCTTGCGGGCATAAGCAATGACATCGCCTTGGTTGTAGGCCGTTTTCAGCTCGCCTGTGCGGAATACTTCATTATCTTCACGGATGTTGGCTGCTTTTTGATACGTATCAAATAGAGTGTCATACTTGCCTACTCCCGCATACTCGCCATCGGAACCGGAAACGCGCTCCCACGGGAAGGTACGGCGGGAATCCGGATCTTTGGTACCGGTCAAACCAACTTCATCCCCATAGTTAATCGTAGGCGCACCAGGATAGCCCAGTTGGAAAATTGCCGTTAGTGCTTGCATTTGCAGCGCTTTGTCCGATGCATCGGGCGCAATCGCTAAATGCTCTTCCTCCCACTCCGGTTTGTCATACTTCGTAATGGATCGAATCGTATCATGGGAATCCACGAGGTTAAGCATCACTTGCCATGCTTCTGACGGATAATCCTCGCGAATGGACTCCAATGCATCATTAAACTGTGCCGCATTGCCGCTGATAATGAAGCTTTGCAAAGCACCGCGGAAACGGTAGTTCATCACGGAGTCGAACTGATCGCCAAGCAGGAAGCGAGTGGCAACGCCCCACTCTTCGCCCAGAATGATCGGATCCGGTATGGTGTTGCCATTGCTGTCCACGCGGCCGGCTGTCGATTTCACCGCTTTGCGGAACTGCTGCCATGTACCGGAGGATACATCCGGCGCAACATCAAGGCGCCAGCCGTTCGCACCCATCCACTCCCAGCGCTGCGAGTTCGCATTTTGCATCAAGGCATCTGCGTCTTCGTCTGATTTGCCGCTTAGGTCAAGACCGATGACGAGATCACGATAACCAGGCACGTTCCACTCATGATTGCCTTGAAGGGCATCTGCATCGCCGGCTGCTGCTTGCGGCGCATCCACAAGAGGCAAGGAATCGTAGCCCCACCAGCCTTCGTATTTGTAGTGACCGTCTACTTGCTCATTCGAAACGGTAAACCAAGTGGTAAAGTCAAAATCATTCGGATACGCATAATGCTCCCCTGTAGCAGGGTTAACCTGTGCAGTGAACGCATTGATTGTCTGCTGCTTGGCAGCTTCAAGCGTTGCGCCGTCCTTATTCACTTTGTCGTACACTTTCGCCCAGAATTCATAAGCGCCGATCTCGGGGTACTTCTCATAGCGGTCAAAATAAATCGAGTCATCGCCGACATGGTTGAACACACCGTCTACGATCAGCTTGATGCCCATTTCGCTTGCTTTCTTCGTGAAAGCCGTGAATACACGGTCGGAAGCAATGCGTGTTGCTTCATAATCAAGTCCCGAAGCCGGGTTTCCCGGCGTGTTGTAGACCGGCTCTCCGAACATCGGATCCAAATGCTTGTAATCCGTCGCATCATATTTGTGATTGGAAGCCGCCCATGCAACCGGATTGAAGTAGATGACATTAACCCCAATGGACTTCAAATAATCCAGCTTCTGTGACGCGCCCGCAATGTCGCCGCCGTAGAACTCATTCGTCCACAGCCCATCCGAAGCTGCATCTGGGAAATACGGCTGCTGCTCAGGTGTCGTCCGGTCCGGATTCTCCGGCACATCGTCCCATGATCCCCACACCTGATTCGGCGCCGGATCATTCGTTACGCCGCCATCGAAATATTGCAGCTTATGGCCGTTCTTTGCCGTCAATGTCTCGCCCGGAAGAGCTTCGCCGCCGCGATAGCCGTCCACGATCTTAGCGCGATTGTTGGATGGATCCCCATCAAAGAAACGATCCGGGAAGATTTGATAAACAACCGCATTCTTCATCCAATCCGGCGTCGTGAAATCTTTGTCATACACCGTCAAATCGTAAGGCAGCACACCTTCATCCGCAGAAGCACCGCTTCCGCCGCGCGATCCGTCATCGCCATACTCCACTTTTGCAGGGCCGTCGATCAGAATAAATTTGTAGCCCCACACGCCAATCCCCCCGAACGCGGAGGCAGGAATGGTTACTTCCCAGTAATCCTTCTCGTCAAAAGAAGTCGCTTTGCGCATATCGAACGCGGAAGCCAGCCCTTGCGGATTGCTCAGCTCGACGCGCACCACTTGTGCGTCGCCTGCTTCAGTAGCGATGCGGAGCGTTACGTCCTCGCTGCCTTCTTTGATCGCGCCAAACGGTTTCTTGTAGGTAACCGAACGAGAGTCAAATACCAGCTTATCGCGGTGAATCATACCGTCGAATTGGCTGTCTGCCGGTTTATAGTTCGTAGTAATCGTGCGATCCGCGAGTACAGTGGTAAATGTCACATCTGCGGGATCCAGCGTTTGCAGGATGAAGTTGCCGCCGCCCGCTCCATAATTGCTGGCATCCCAGTTATTCCCCTGCACGACTTTCATTTCATAGCGTGCAGCCGGAAGCGTGCGCTGAAGCTTATAAACCGATCCATCGAAATTATAATCCACGAACAGCTGCTGCGCTTGATCCGGTGCCCATTGGGATTCACCGAATACGGATTGAATGCTGCCGACAAGCCGCGGCCATACCGCGGAACTGAGTGCAGGTGTATATTGCTGTGCACCCGCTACGTCTGGCAAGCTGATACGCACTTGACCCAGCTCGTCGTTGAGATAGAAATTGACTTTCGTCTGCTCAGTCAGTGTGAATTCGATGTTATTACCGTTATTGGAATAGCCGTCCCACGTGCCTTGGTGCACGACTTTAAAGGCGTACTGGCCTGCATCCAGCACAGTGGAGTACGCATAATACTCACCAACGAGATGTTTCATCTGCGTAACGGTCGAGTCGTTGCTCCAGCCTTGGAAGGAGCCGACCACAACCCACTTGTGGTTGCCGCCCGGCTGCTCTGAGAAGGCATCCGCTTGAATCGCTGATTCCGTTTCGGTGACAGCGTTTGCATTTGCTTGCTGCGGAAAGATGCCAACTAGCTGTACAACCATAAGAATGGATAGAAGAAGTGCCCCTATACGGTTCCGGCGTTTACCTATCTTGGTTATCATTAAATAGCCTCCTAAGTTAAAATGACTGACGATGCTGTGCTAGCTGAGTCGATGAAAGTTTTGAAAATCGCGCAAACGTTTGCGCAAAAGCCCATAAATCCCCCTTTCTGCCGATAAAAAAGAGCTATCCCCTGAAGGAAGAGATAGCCGGGTTGTTCCGCTTCTTACGATCGAAGTCCGGAAAGCATTGCCCTTAAATTCGCCATAATCAGCGTGGTTCATTGCCTTTATCTTATTATGAAAACGCTTTACAGTCAATGATATCCATTACGTAAAATCATTGGCGATTTTCGCGAAATGCCGTTTTCCCTCGCATGGATTCGCGCAATCGTTTGCGCTTAACTGGGATTTTAGTGATTATTGCCGATTATTAAATTATTATCGCGGTGCAGTTTCGCGCTTTCGTCTTGAACAGGCAAGTCTCACCGGGTCATGTTAAAATTTCATAAACCTTGTTGTATATTTATACACGTTGTCATATAATTATCCGTAGTAAGATTATAAAGGAGGATCAACAATGTCGCTCGTAGTACGAAATGTAGAGTTTGAGGATGTTAACGGCCTAGCAGCCTTGATGCATAATTATATCGTGAACTTCTATCGGAAGGCATGGCCGGGGGATCGTGTTGTTCGTCAATTGATTCAAACCCTGCTCGAGAAACAAGAAGGGATTCAGTTCGTAGCCATAAAAGATGGAGAGATGGTCGGCTTCGCCACGCTCTATTTTACATATAGCACCATGAAAGCCGAACGGATCACCGTTATGAACGACCTCTATGTCATGGAGCCCTACAGAGATACGCAGGTGGAATCGCAGTTGTTCCTAGCCTGTCAGCGCTATACCCATGATCTCGGCTACGCGCGCATGTCGTGGATTACGGCAAAGGATAACACCAGAGCGCAGTGCTTCTTCGACAAGATGGGCGGCGTGCAAGGTGAGTGGGTCAACTACTCGATCGGATAAGGGGCAACGGCTGTTGCCGCCATTACGACGGTTTAAAAGCGCATATTGTAAAAAAAGCCGCACCCGGTTGAGGGATGCGGCTTTCGTCATGCTATAGGGAGATGAACGTACCGCCGGCATCTGCCGACTTCTGCTCTGCTTCAATAATATCCAGCGTGCGCGCTGCGCTCTCAGGCGTACATACCGTAATCGGCTTATCATTCGCCAGGGAATCAATAAAGGAACGAATTTCGAAGTAGTAGCCCATATCATCGGACAGCTCAGCCACGAAGCTCGGTTCTTCATTTGGATTGACCTTCACTTTATTGTCGGCGAAGATGAGGTTCCCGCCTTCGAAATTAATGCGGTAGTTCATTTCAAAGCCAAAATCGCCGCGAAGCGTCCAATCCGCTTGTGCATTCAGTACAAGACCGCTGTCGTACACATAATGCGTCGATACGATATCATACGCGCTGCCCGGAATAACATTGCGAGCCATTGTGGATACCTTATCCGGCACGCCAAACAGCCAGTGAACCATGTCCGTATCATGAATGTGCATGTCCAGCAGACAGCCGCCGCTCTTGCTGCCATCCAGGAACCATTCAGCCGGCAGGCCTGAGCCGCGGAAGAATGAGCCGCCAAGCGGCTTGCCGTAACGTCCATCTTCGATGCATGCTTTCGCATATTCATAGGCTGGCCAGAAACGCAGACATTGACCAATCATCAACTTCTTGCCTGTACGTTCCGCAGTCGCTACCATTCGCCAAGCATCCTCAGCGGTGCGAGCAATCGGCTTCTCACACATCACGTGGTAGCCTTTCTCCAGCATGCTGATCGTAATATCAGCGTGAAGCCCTGTCGGCAACGTGATATCGATCATATCCAAATCTTCGTTGGCGATCATTTCTTCAATATCGGTATAGAGATTGAACGGATCAAGGTTATACAGCTCTTGATTGGTCGCGATATTTCCGATTGCCTTGCCGTCCTTCAATTCCTCGATGCGCACATCGCAAATGGCCTTCAATTGAACCGGCGCGCCTTCCGCCATAAGCCGCGTATAGTTGTCAAAATGCATACGTCCCATAAAACCAAAGCCGATCAGACCTACCTTAATCATGCTGCTTCCTCCTTTTAGTTGTTGCCTCGTCCCAGGATGGCATCCATCGCGCGGGATGTGTTGTAAATGATTTGCTCACCATGATGGGTATAGCCCGGAATCATTTCCGCAATGACATAGTTGTTGTAGTCGCTGGCGCGAAGCGCCTCCACTACTGCAGGATAGTTCACGTCGCCGGCAAGCAGATCAACAAACCCGTGCAATCCGCCCGCTTGTCTGCGGTAATCTTTGAAATGGACTTTCTTGATCCGGTTGCCCAGAATACGCACCCATTGCTCTGGATATCCGTTGGCTACAACATTACCTACGTCAAAGTAGGAACCGACATAATCGGAATTAACGGTGTCGATGAACGTCCGCAGCTCAAGCGGGGAAAGCAAGAACTTGTTCCACACGTTCTCGATTCCGATCGAAACGCCGGCAGCTTTAGCATCCGAAGACAGTGTGGTGATACATTCAAGCGCGCGATCATACGCACGCTCGTAGTCGACTACTTCGCTATCGGGTATGAAATCAACGCCTACTGCTCCCGGAATAACCAAGATTGTATCGACGCCAAAAGATGCAGCAAGCTCCAATTGCTTGCGTGTAATATCCATTGCTTTCGTGCGGTTAGCTGCCGATTCGCTTGTCATGGAATAAGACCAGTAGAGACCTGTAGCAAGACCGCAAATCTCAAGATCCGCCTGCTCCAATTGAGACTTGATGTCGCGAACCTCTTGCTCCGTAGCTTCCAGACTAAGCTCGCCCGTCTCGTTCAAGGACAGCTCGATTCCTTCGAATCCAGCGTCTTTGGCAATGCGTATCGATTCGGCAATCGTCGTCCCTTGTGGAAAAGACCAAATGTTAACTCCCTTTTTCATCAGGCTTGCCTCCTAAGTGATTTGTATTTTTCCTGTTTATTGCTTGAACCTGATCATTTATAATGAAACTGCCAACAATAATCAAAGTATAGTAGAAATTGCGCAAAAAATATTTAGCGGAAACAGATATAATTTGAACTTTTCCGAGATCATATCCGCTGATGAAGAGTGAGGTTCGTTCAGATGGAGCAGCTGCATGCAGAAGATCGTCATCAACTTGCTTACGCCCATTTTCGCGAGTGGTCGCCAAGCATCCATTATGCCAAATATCAGAGCCTTCCCCCCGGAAAACTGCCAAGACGAAGGCTTTACGACTATGAAATTCTATATGTCAGCCAAGGCGAAGCCGCGACGACGATTGGGGAAACGCGCTACGAATGGAAGGCCGGACAGCTAATCTACCTGCCGGCGGGGCTGTTCCATCAGAATGAGATCGTCTCCCAGCCAAACGCCCAATTTCTCGGCATCCACTTCGACTATTTTGATGAACTGGAGGTAGGCTCTGACGAGGATATGGTTGTGAATGAGGCGCATCCTCCGGCGGAGAAGTTTTGCCGCGAGGCTACGAATGAGACTTTCCCGCCACTGTCGGAGCAAATTATCTATACACCTTCCCTGCTCTGCGTGCAGCTCATGGAGCAATTGGTCGAGGAATTCACTGCGCGTCCCCCCGGATACGAGCTGGCTTGCAAGGCGCTGATGCTGAACATTTTGTCGCAGCTGCAGCGCTCGCGTTCCACGCTCCATCAGCGTGCGGCCGATACGGTGCACGGTCAGCGCCTCCTGTCGCTCATGAAGCAGATGGAGTCTTCGCTAGCTGAGGCGTGGAGCAACAAACGGTTAGCCGATTTGCTGCTCATGAATGAAGATCACGCTGCGAAGCTGTTCAAACAGGTCGCTGGACAGCCGCCGGGCGAGTTTTTGCGTTCGATTCGACATCGCGAAGCTCGCCGACTCCTCCGCGAAACCGACCTCTCCGTCGAAGAAGTCGGCGAACGCACAGGTTGCCCCGACATCCACTACTTCAGCCGGCAATTCCGCAAGCAGGAAGGGCTGTCGCCAAGCATGTACCGCAAGCTTTCGCGGGTGCTGTAGAGGGATGGAGGTATGTAGGGGCCGGCTTTCACTACCTATATCCTTACTAGGTAATGAACCTCCCCCTCACGGGATGCTGAGAGTACGATAATTGAACTCTCACCTCCAAAACCTCCTCGAAAAAAGGCTGAGAGTTCAGAAATGGAACTCTCAGTTTCCAAACTAACAAATCTAGACGGTGTTGGTTTGCGGGTGCTGGAGCAGGTGCAGGTGGCTCTTGTGCTGATGTTGGGTCGGGTTCGAAAACTGTTTGTGGGTTTGGTTTTGGATGCTGAGTCGGGGGCGGGTACTGGGGTTGGTTTTGGATTCCGAATCGGGTTCGAATGCTGAGTCGGGGGCCGGTACTGGTGGCGAGTTGGTTTTGAAGCCGGTTCGAGTTCGAATGCTCAGTAGGATGCTGGTGCGGGAGTTGGTTTTCGATACTGGTTCGGAGGAGGATGCTGGTTCTGTTCGGAAGCTCGGTCAGGGAACCACGATGGCGAGGCTAACGAATCGTACAGGGCTTATTTAGGCGAAATAGCCCCAAATTTTGTTCTAACGAATCGTAGGAGTCTTATTATAGGGAATTGGAGCGAAAACGAGCATTTTGATTCCAAATAAGACCTGTAGGATTCGTTAGAATTTCAATCCCCTCTATTTAGCTGAAATAAGACCTCTGGGATTCGTTAGAGCTACATCCACACCGGCGATGCCGCATTTTACAATGAGCTGCATTTCGCACAGAAAAAAGCTGCCCCAAAGTCGCATTCACGCGCCTCCGAGACAGCCTTCATTCCAAACTATGAACCGTTGGCACCGCCGGTGCCTTCGGGATTCTTGGTTCCTTTACTCTTGTACGGCTTGGGAGCGCTCTTCTTCCGATTCTCGGCAGCCTGCCAGCGGTTCCAGCCTTTCTTGCCCGTGCCGCGGCCTGTGCCGCCGCCTTTACTCTTGGTCATATCAACTAGCCTACCTTCTCGAAAGCGATGCCCACGTGCTCTCGAGCCACTGATCGAAATCCGCTTCTTTATCGCCTTCATAAATATCGTAAACGTCGGATCTCATCTTCTTCAGCTTCTCTTTGAACTCTTCGTAAGTGTGACCATCCGGCAAGCTCTTCTTGATCCGCACCAGAATTTTGTTCAGGCCTTTTACCAATTCGCCTGTCTTGCGTGCCGGCACTTCCACCTCTTCGCCAAGCTCCTTCAGCACACGCTGAGCGGCCGCTTGCACTTGATGCACCATATCGCTTTGCGCAATTCGCTTCAACAGCAGAGTAGCCTGCTCCTCGCCTAATTGTCCAAGCTCCTCAACAGCACGAAGGCGTTCACGCCAGTTCGACGTGCGGCCAGCTGCCTTCTTCAGTTCTTCATAACTAACGGGTTGTTCCATTACTTCTTCTTCGGTATGTTCCAATTTCGATCAAGCTCCCTCGATTAACTATTCTATACACGCTACTAGAATGATTCAGGAAAGTCAATGTTTGGCTTGTCGGAGTAGCCGGATTGCTTCGCATTCATGCGATATTGGCTTGGCGTTAAACCATAGACCTTCTTGAATTGAGTGAAGAAATGGCTCCGACTCGAGAATCCCGACTTTTCCATAACATCCGTTATCGTATCCGTAGACGTCGCAACCAGCTGACTGGCATAAGCGAGCCTCACATTATTAATGAAATCCGATACCGACACAAGCCTATGCTTCTTAAATAGTTTACCCAGATATGGCGGCGACAGATCAACCTCATCCGCAATATAGTCCAGCGATAACGCCGGATTCGCCAGCTCACGGTGCACAATGTGATTCACCATATCGAGCAGCTTCAAATACTTATTGTCTTTCTTCGCTTCGAGCTCCTGTGCCAAACGATCGAACAGCGCGGAGAAGTCCGCCATGATCTGCTCGATCGTTTCCATTTTCTGCAGCTTCATGAGATAGGCGTTAAAGTGAAAATCCACCTTCATCGCATGATTGGTCTCCAGCACTTCGATCGCATGACGAATGAGCAGCAAAATCCGGATAAACATCGAGCTCAGCGCCGAATAGCTGTATGCCGAAGCATCCTTGAGCATAGCGGACAGCGCATCCTTCGCCTCTTGAAAATGTCCCCGGATGAGCGCCTCCTTCAACTCATCGTCTTTCTCCTGCGACGATTTGAAATCTTCCGTTCGTACCGTAATAAACTCGCTGAAAATCATACTTTCATGACCGTAAATCAGCCGGTAATAGGACAGGTCGAGCGTCTTCAAATAATGAAAGTTCAGCTGGGAGAGGGTTTCGAACGGTTCGCTGAATGTCACGGATACGGCAAGGCGCAGAAACTGCTTCGTATGCTGCTGAATCTGCTGCATCCATTCCACAAGCAGCAGCTGCTCGGAAGGCGCATCAAGCGAATCCACATTCAGCAGCAGCATGACCTGATCCTCTTCCAGCTCCAAGCATTCATGAGCAGCCTTCTGCTGCATCAGCTCAGTAACAATATTGACGATGCCAAACTTTAATAAACTCCGGTCTCCTCTGCTGTACGTCTCACAGAAGTCAGAGAAGTGATCGATTTTGAACAGCACGATGAGAAAGGCCGCGGAAGGATCCAGCGAAATATCGTATTTGAGAAATTGCCGCCTTAGTTCGTCCGCGGATAACGGCCCTTTGGAATGCATGATTTTGCGCAGAAACTGCTGTTTCCGGTCATAAGACTCGCCCCGCTTCTCCATCTCCAGCTGGTTATATTTCTGAATGACGAGCGACATGGGGACAACCAGTCTTCGCGAGAAATAGAAGGTAAGCAGAATGCTGCCGACAATGAACAAGACGACGAACAGGTACGTCTTCTGTTTCATCCGTTCCACATCTTTGACGATGTCGTGATAGGGCGTAATGCTGACGAGATTCCAATCGAAGGCATCCGTGCTCGTATAGGTAATAAACGAATCGACGCCATCGACGTTCATGCGGAAATTACCGGCCTGCACCTTGGAAGCATTGATCCGCTGAATATAGGGCTTGTCAGACAAATTAGCCAGCAAGGGATGGGCCTGATCTGTCGATAGCAGCATGCCCGTGCTGTCGGTCACGAAGATTCGGCTGCCGCCGGCATCATTCTGCGAATGAATGCTTTGGCGAAGCCATTCCTCGGATATGTTCAGAATGATCGCTTCATTGACTTTGCCGCTTGCAACTTGGGAGTCAAAGAACAAATACGAATACACGTACATATCCTTGACGGCGCCTGTAGCGATGCCGGACATGATATTCGGGATTTTGCGCAGCACGATACTGTGCGAAGGGTGGTTCTTAATGTCATCGAGAATCGGGAAAATGCCTTGATCATCAAAGGTTGTACGGTCATAGATGAATTGCGCTCGGGGGACGGCATAGATTTGCTCACCGTTATAGATGTAGATCGATTGAAGAAACGGATAAATATTTTTGTAGGATTGCAGTTTGATTTGATACTTCATGGAATCATCTGAATCAATGTCTGTGTAGAGCAGGTCGGTAATGATGTCATCAAAGAATGCCGTTGTCGATACCGATCTGGCCGTTTGCTCAAGCGCGCTTACATTTCGGCTCGTATATTGAAGGTCCGCGAGCTGCTCGCGATAGACCTGTTTCAATGCAAAGTTCTCGAAATTTCGGCTTAATAAGGAGGATTGAACGAAGAGCAGCAGAACGGTACTGACCAGGAAGGGAAGCAGAATCGTCAGAAAGAGCTGAAACGGGTTCTTCAGAACAAATTTCTTGAACATTATGCATGCAACTCCTCTACTTCCAAGACTATCACATAACGTGAAAATGATTCAATTTGAATTGTATTTCACGCTCAAAAGCCTGATTTCAGAACAAAAAACGATTTTGAGAACTGCTCCATTCGTTCGAAAGTGAACTGAAATGGCATTTTAGAAATTGTCAGCTCCCCCTCTGTTCAACTATGATCAAATCAGTCCTTGAGAACGTTTACATTCTTGCCTGAAGGAGGTCCAGCATCAATGAACAAGCTTCCGTTCTTAGCTTCATCGCGCCATCTCAAGAAGAACCTGCAGCTGGCGCTGCTCGCACTGCCCGCCTTCCTCGTGATCTTCGTTTTCTCTTATCTTCCGATGGGCGGGATCTTCATTGCCTTCAAAAATATCAACTATACCGATGGTATTCTGCGGAGTCCTTGGGTCGGGATTGATAACATCAAGTTCTTCTTTACCTCCAGCGACGCTTGGATGGTCGTTCGAAACACGCTTCTATATAATAGCGTCTTTATTGCGGTTGGCACCTTCTTATCCGTCGTATTCGCCATCCTGCTCAATGAAGTCGTAAGCCGCAGATGGGTTAAGGCTTACCAGACGGTTTTCTTCTTCCCTTATTTCTTCTCCTGGATCATCGTAGCCTACATGGCCTACTCCTTCATCGGTCCGTACGGCGTGCTTACTATGATAACCGAGAAGCTGGGGTTTGAGGCATTCGACTTTTACTCCACGACATGGGTATGGCCCATCCTGTTAACCCTCATTAATATTTGGAAAGGGCTCGGCTATGTCAGTATTATTTTCTATGCGGGCATTCTGGGCATTTCGCAGGAATACTTCGAGGCAGCCGAGATCGACGGCGCTTCCAAACTTCAGATTATCCGTAACATTACGATACCGCTCATCATGCCGCTCATCACGATTATGACGCTGCTTTCCATCGGCAAAATATTTTACTCGGATTTCGGCTTGTTCTTCTTCGTCCCAAGAGAGGTCGGACAGCTGTTCCCGGTTACCCAAGTTATTGATACCTATGTGTTTCGGATGCTCAAAGTTTCGGGCGATATCGGCATGTCGTCGGCAGTCGGATTGTTCCAATCCATTATGGGCTTTATCGTCGTACTGGCGAGCAACTATGTCGTGAAGAAAATCGATGATGACAATAAATTATTTTAGAAGACGTCTGGAGATGAGATGAGCTTATGCCACAGAAGAAATGGAAGATTTCCCAGCTTCTTATCCATTTGATCTTTATTCTCTTTAGTCTATGTTGTATCCTGCCGCTCATCTCGATCTTGTCCATCTCCTTAAGTAACGAAGTGGACATCCTGAAGAACGGATATAGCTTAATTCCGCGCATGTTTGATTTGAAGGCCTATTCATACGTTCTCTATCGGCCCGTCCAGCTTCTCGGTGCATTCAAAGTATCCATAATGGTCAGCTTCATCGGCACCTTTCTCGCTGTCTTGTTCATGGCAGGCATCTCGTATACGCTCTCCCGTCAAGACTTCAAATTCAAGAACAGCCTCAGCTTCTATGTCTTCTTCACCCTGCTGTTCAACGGCGGCTTGGTGCCAACCTACATCTTGATCAGCAATTACCTCCATTTGAAAAATACGATCTGGGTGCTCATCCTTCCATACTTGGCCGTACCTTGGTTTATCCTGCTGCTTCGTTCCTTCATGCAGAAGATCCCATTCAATATTATCGAGTCCTGCATGATCGATGGAGCGAGCGAATTCCGAATCTTCTTCCAGATCGTCATTCCGCTGGCCAAACCCGGTTTAGCGACGGTCTCCTTATTCACGATGCTGCTGTACTGGAACGATTGGTGGCTCAGCTTGCTCTATATCGAGAATGAACACCTTGTTCCGCTTCAATATATGCTTTATCGCATGATGAACAACATTGCTTACCTCACCAGTTCGACCAACATGATGCCGCCTAGCATGAAGAATGCCGAGCTCCCTTCGGAATCCGCGCGGATGGCGATGGCGATTTTGGCAGCAGGACCGATGCTGGCCGTCTTCCCGTTCTTCCAGAAGTATTTTGTCAAAGGGCTTACCGTAGGCGCAGTGAAGGGATAGCTTAAACATGGATCACTGATCCAATTTAAGATAGCAACGCCAATACAAAAAGGGAGGATTCACAATGCAACGAGCAAGAGCATTCCGATTGTCCAAGTTTGGCCTTCTATGCACGATTATGCTTCTTGTATTCAGCATGCTGGCTGTCGCGTGCGGCAACAACTCCACGAACAACGGAGCGAACACGAACACAAGCAAGGCCGACAATACAGCGACGAATGAATCTTCAAATGCTGCTGCCACCGACAACACTGCTGCTACAAATACGAATACAACGGCAGATCTGCCTGAAGCGAAGCTGACATGGTACTTCCCGGGGAACTTCCCGCAGCCTCAACAAGATAAGATTTTCGCAGAAGTGAATAAGGTGATTAAAGAGAAAATCAATGCGACCGTTGATTTCAAAGCGATTCCGTTTGGTGATTATGATCAGAAAATGCAAGTCGTGATTGCCTCCGGCGAGCCTTATGACATTACGTTCACGGCCGGCTGGATCAACAACTATACGCAAAACGTCGCCAAAGGCGCATTCCTCCCACTCGATGACCTGCTGGCGAAGTACGCACCGAAAACGTTGGCCTCCATGCCTGCTTCCTTCTGGGATGCAACGAAAATCAAAGGGCAAATCTACGGCTTCGTCAATCAGCAAATCTCTGCAAGAACGCCGGCCGTTGCCGTTCCAAAAGCACTCATCGATAAATACGGCCTGGACATGAATGCGATCAGCGGCAAAATCAACGAAAACAGCCTAGACCTGCTCTTGCCGTTCATTGAAGCCGTGCAGAAGGATAATCCTCAGAAATACCCGGTTATCGGGATTGATCCGGACTTCTTCAACATGGAAGCTATCGTTGGCTTCAATGTTCCCGGCGTAGTGATGTTCGGCGACGATACCCTCAAAGTTATCAATCAGTTCGAATCCGATGGATATAAGAAATTCGCAGCTACACTTAGAGACTGGAGTGCAAAAGGCATTCTACACTCCAAAGAGCGGATCTCCAAGAAAACGGATGACTGGACAGACGGCAAAGCAGGCAAATGGGTACTGAACATCGGCGGCGCATTCAAGCCGGGCGGTGCGAACCTTGACTCCGCGCTTGGCGGAGAGCCATACCTTGAAGTTCCTGCCGGCACGGCGCATTTGACGACAGGCGGAATCACGGCAACGATGCAAGCGATCAACCGCAATTCGAAAAATCCGGAAAGAGCCATGATGCTGCTTGAATTGCTCAACACGGACAAAGATCTGTATAACCTCTTGAACTTCGGTATTAAAGGCGAGCAATACGATTTCGATGCTGACGGCCTGATGATTCCGGGTCCTACGCAAGCCGACTACAACCCGCAGGTGCCTTGGATGTTCGCGTCCAACTTCTTGGCTAACGTAGAGAAAGGCATGCCTGTAGATGTATGGGAGCAAACGAAGAAAGTAAACGCGGAAGCTGAGCCTTCCTTGCTGCTGGGCTTCACGTTCGATGCCGAGCCAGTAAAAGGCGAGATCGCGAAAGCCTCTGCCGTAAATGACGAGTACTCACGTGCCATTACGTTGGGCGTTACGTCGGAAGAGAAGTACAACGAGTTCGTGGCGAAAATGAAAGATGCCGGCGCGGACAAAATCATTGCGGAAATGCAGAAGCAAATCGATGCTTGGAAAGCAGCGAAGTAATTCAATACCCTTGTAGGGGACTCTCTCAAAAGTGCGCTTCGGCGGCTTTTGAGAGAGTCCTTTTTTGGGCCAGCCCCATGTAGATCTCCAGGTGAGCTACATTTTCTCTATTTACCAAAATTCAACACATGTAGCTCCCTAGATGAGAATCTTTCTTTCAATTTTCCGAATTCTGATCCATGTAGATCTCCAGACGAACTCTTCGAATTCTTCCCTCAATCAATGTGTTGCTCTGGGAGCCACTCTTCCTCTGAATTCACTCTACTGCTGCCAATGTGTTGCTCTGAGAGCCACTCATTATCTGAATCCACCATATTTCCATCAATGTGTTGCTCTGAGAGCCACTCTTCCCTCTCGTAGCCCGGGGCACTTCCGAGCCCCCCCTGCTTCTCAATCCTGCAGCAAGAACCGATATCCAATACCCGGCTCGGTCTCAATGAATACCGGTCTCGTCGGATCCTCTTCCAGCTTCTTGCGTAAATGGCCAATATAGATGCGCAAATAATGGCTGTCCGTCTCGTGGTGATGACCGCCCCAGACCTGTTGAAGCAACTGGCGCTGCGTGATGACTTTGCCCGCATTCGAGGCTAATACTTTCAAGAGATCATATTCCGTCGGCGTCAGTTTCACTCGATTGCCGTCCAGCTCAACGACCCGCTGCGCCAAATCAATCATAAGCCGGCCGAACTGAAGAACCGGTTCATCGGCAGATTTGGCTGCATGACGAAGCGCAACGCGTATTCTCGCAAGCAGCTCTCCCATGCCAAACGGCTTGGTGACGTAATCGTCCGCTCCGCCGTCGAGCGCCGCAATCTTATCGTCTTCTCGATCCTTGGCCGTCAATACGATGACCGGTATACGCGACCACTCGCGAACGCGGCGCAGCACCTCCATGCCGGAAATATCCGGCAACCCAAGATCGAGCACGATAAGGTCGGGATGGATAATGCTCGCTTGATATACGCCGTCTTCTCCCGTTGCTGCCGTATGAATATCAAAGTGATGCGCTTGTAAGGAAACTTGAAGCAGCTTGCGAATTTGAGGCTCGTCATCAATGATCAAGATACGTGCTCCGGTTGTTGTCGTCATATCAGTTCGTTATCCCCTTCCGGAGTCATTTGTTCGAGAAAGCTCTGGTCTCCAAGCGGCAGCGCAATTTGGATAACGGTACCTTCGGGAAGGTTAGGCTCCGCCGTAATCATTCCCCCATGCGCTTCTATGATCCCTTTGCAGATCGCTAATCCAAGTCCCGTTCCGGGCACATGCTTGGTCGTGCTGCCACGGTAAAATTTATCGAATATCTGCTCAAGCTCGGCGGCAGGAATGCCCAAACCGGAATCGGCTACGCTAATCCTAACATGCGTTTCATCCTGCCTCACGGAAATCACGATGGTGCTCTCATCCGGTGAATACTTAATGGCATTGCTGACCACGTTAACCAGCACTTGCTCAAGCAGCACTTCATCGCCAAGCACGATCGAAATTCGCTCCGGCAGGTTCACCCGTATTTCGCGATTGCGCTGAAAGTCCTTCACTTGGGACAAGACAACGCCGATAATGTCTCCGACGTCGCACCAGTTTTTACGCAGCCGGAGCATGCCGCTTTCCAATTGGACCATGCCAAGCAGGTTCGTAACGAGCCGATTCATGCGCAAAGCGCCGTCTCTAATGGTGGCAAGCAATTCCCGCCGGTCCTCGGAAGAAAACATTTGGTCCCCTTCGATGAGCCCTGTTGCTGACCCGATAATCGTTGCGAGCGGTGTCCGCAATTCATGGGAAACGGAGTCCAGCAAGGCCGTTCGAAGGCGCTCGGACTCCGCCGTCAAATGGGCAAGCTTCGCTTCTTCGCCTAACTTCACCCTTGCAATTGCACTCGCTGCGAGCCCGGCGAAGGCCTCTAGCAGCCTTTTATTTTCCATTGATAGCGTAGTCGGCCTTTCGTCGCTCACGAGATTCACGGCCAATACGCCGTACACCCGCTCCTCCGTGACCAGCGGCACATACAAGCCGGGAAATTCTCTTAATGTGCCTGAACCCCGTCCTGCCATCTCCCCGTGTGCGTACACCCATTTGGCGATAGCCGTCTCCGATTCTCCCATGCCCCAGTCCCCGCCGCTTGCGGAAGAAGCGGCTAATGTAAGCTCATCTTGGCCATCAGGCAAATAGAGCGCCACCTGCGAATGGATGGTGGTCGAAACTTGGCGGCAAACGTTCTCGAGCAGCGATCGAATGTCCGCAATAGCCGTCATTTCTCGACTTAGTGTGTAGAGCGATGCCGTGTGGGCTTCTCTTTGCTTTGCCAGATTCAGCTGGTGTTTGAGCCTCGCAGCCAGGCTAGCCGTTAGCGCGGCAACCGCAAGGTAGACGACAAAGGAAATGAGATAACGCAAATCCGCTACCGTAAAGCTGAGAAAAGGCGGGACAAAGAAAAAATCAAAGGCAAGCACGCCTAAAGCCGCAGCATAAAACGAAGGGGCAAGTCCCCAATATACCGCGCTGAACAATACGGGAAATAAATAGATAAGTGCAATGTTAACCATATCGAAGGCCAGCTCAAAAGCATGGAGCACGATGGTTAACAAGGTGACGCATAAGGTAACCCAAACGTAAGGCTTCATCGAAAAAGCTCTGATTTTCAAGGCTAAATTCATTCTCATCACATCCTGTAGATCACGACTATAGGCCATTAGTTATTGGGTTTGAGCATCAAAGTCTGCCACAATCAATACATCCATATGCCTGGTAAGCCGAATTAGCTGATTGACGACGGAACCCTTCCAAATCGCTTCCCAGAAAGATATCTTCGGTTGACCAATGACCAGCTGCGTCGCTTCAACCTCATCCGCTTTGGCAGCTAAGACAACGGCGATTTGTCGGTTCTGATGCTCTTCATGGATAATAAACTTCCCGCCCAATCGTTCGGTCAATTTCTCCAATGCAGCCAGCCGTTTCTTCAGTTCATCCGAACAGCTGCCTCCTACTTGGACATAATTGACATACCATGCGGCTTTAAGCCGATACGCCGTGCGGAAGCCGCGCCGTATCAAACGTTCGGCATGCGGCGTACTGTTGACGCAGATAAAGATCACTTCTTTCCTTCTCCACGGACCGCGCAGCGAACTCTTCCGCTCGAACGACTCCAATCGCTCATCGACATCGTCGGCGATTTCGCGAAGGGCCAGCTCCCGCAACGCAATCAGGTTCCCTGTTTTGAAGAAGTTATTAAGCGCCTGATCGACTTTCGTCATCGCATAGACTTTGCCTTCCCGCATCCGATGCTGGAGCGCTTCCGGAGCAACATCAATGAGCTGCACCTCATCGGCCAAATGAAGAATACTATCGGGTACCGTTTCCCGGACACGAACTCCGGTAATTTGTTCGACAGCATCATTCAAACTCTCCAGATGCTGCACATTAACCGTTGAAATAACCGAAATGCCGGCATCCAATATTTCCAGCACATCTTCATATCTTTTCTTGTATTTGCTTCCGGGCACATTTGTATGGGCAAGCTCATCGACCAAAACAACCTCGGGACATCTTCGGATAATCTCATCGGTATCCATTTCTTCGAGGGTGATCCCTTGATATACCATACGCTTTCGGTCAATGACATTCAAGCTGCCGATCTGCTCGATCGTTTCTGCTCGGTTATGGGTTTCCAGCAGTCCAACCTGGACATCGATGCCCTTCTTCAGATGGTCGTTCCCTTCTCGCAGCATCATATACGTTTTGCCCACTCCGGGAGCAGCGCCGATATACACTTTAAATTTGCCCCGTCTGATCTGGTCGATTTTCTCCGATACTTCCTGCTCGCTGAGTCTTTTATATTTCTGCTGCTCCGTGGCAGCTGTCATTTGCGCCGGGAGAATCCGTTCCCCCTCGTTAGCCGTTGAATCGGCGACTAGAAACAGATCGATATTTTTCGTGATTTTGAGAAGCTCACTAATAATGGACCCTTGCCAAAATTCCTGCCACCGCGTTTGCTTCGAGTGCCCCATGACGATGCGGGTCACATTATGCTGGGTCGCATAATTCACCAGCGTCCTCGGAATGCGCCTTCGCTTGGGGAACGGCAGCTCTTCAAACTTACCGTCCACTTTCTCTACAAGCTTGATCGTACTCCTCCGAAAGGTTGCTTCTTCTTTCGATAAAGGCTTCTTTAATTTGCGAAACGTAATCACGACCAAGTCGCCGTTTAGTCGCTTGGCTATTTGCTGTCCTCGCCTGACATAGATCGATCCGTTCCAGTGGTACTGCGTCGTGACAAGGATGCGCTCCGCTGCGCCGGACGGACCGATCAGCCCCATTTCTTCGCGATGCGATTTCAAGGATTCATTCACATCCTCCGCAACGAGCCGAAGCGCCAGTTCGCGAAGCACGCCTAAATTGCCTCGTTTAAATACCGTTGCATCCTTATTCCCTTTCAGATGTCCTTCTGCCATTCGATTTAATACCGTTTCCGGGGTGACGTCTATCAGCCTCACTTCATCGGCCAATTCAAGCGTATCCGCGGGAACCGTACACGACGCTTCAATCCCCGTAAGCTTATGCGCGATTTCCGTGTAGCCCTCAAGCTCGTATACGTTAACCGTCGTAATTACGCTAATCGCATGCGAGAGCAGAAATTTGATATCCTCCAGCCGGGTAGGAAAACGGGCATCCGGACGATTTCGGTGAGCAAGGCCGTCTACGAGAACGACTTCCGGATTTCGCTCCAGCAGCGCATCGAGATTCAAATCCTTGAACTCAGCGCCGTCTTTAAACCAATGAATGCTAGGAACCCGCTCCAGATCGCCTAGCTGCTCTACCGTCTCGGGTCGCTGCAGCGTCGACACCGCGCAGATGACCACATCAATGCCTTGCTGCTTCAAGGTCTGTCCTTCGCGCAGCATGTGATAGGTTTTTCCCGAGCCGCTAACAGGACCGATGTAGATCTTCAACGTGCCGCGGTGGAGCTTCGAGATGGAGTGCAAAATATCTTCCGGCGTTTTGCGTTTAAAGCTTTCCACTGGCGATTTCCCCTCTATATGAAAGATGGATAAAACCGAGAAAGCCACCCCCATAGAAATGGAGGCGGCCGCTTGATTATTACTTCACTTGCTTCAACAGTTCCATATTGATCTCCGTTACATTCACGCGCGGTTCTCCGAAAATGCCAAGCTGGCGACTTGTCGTATTGGCATCCACGAGTTCATTAAGCTCCTGCTCCGAAATCCCCGTCTCTTTGCTAATTCTCGGCACTTGCGCCTTGGCTGCTTCCGGAGACAAATCCGGATCAAAGCCGGAGCCCGAGATGGTGACCAGATCGGCAGGGATGTCCGTCAAATTCGGATTATCCTTCCGGAGCGCGTCGATTTGCTCTTTCATTGCCTTCACATATTCGGGATAGGCAATTGCCATATTCGAGCCGGCCGTAGCTGTTGGATCGTATTTTGCATTCGAGGCTCGCGGATGGAACAATTTAGATGATTGGAAATCCTGGGCCAGAAGCTCCGAGCCTACAACCTTGCCGTTCACTTCAATTAAGCTGCCTTCGGCTTGTTTCGGGAATAACGCCCCCGCTACACCGGTCGTGACTAAAGGATAAATGAGTCCGCAAAGCAGCATCAGCACTACGGACAATCGTATCGCGGTCAGTGTCATCTTCATATGATTATCTCCTTAAACGAGTTGAAGACCATGAAGCACCAGGTCTATGATTTTTATGCCGATGAAAGGGACGATAACCCCGCCAAGGCCGTAGATCAGAATGTTGCGAGTAAGCAGCGTGTCTGCTGTCATGGCACGGTATTTCACGCCTTTCATCGCAATCGGGATGAGCAGCGGGATAATGACGGCGTTGAAAATCAACGCGGACAAGATCGCCGATTTCGGCGAAGTCAGATGCATGATGTTCAGCGATTCCAGCTGAGGCATCGCCAATATGAACATAGCCGGGATAATCGCGAAATATTTGGCGATATCATTGGCAATCGAGAATGTCGTAAGGGCACCACGGGTAATGAGCAGTTGTTTGCCGATGGAAACCACAGACAAGAGCTTCGTCGGATCGGAATCCAAATCGATCATATTGGCCGCTTCCTTCGCAGCCATCGTTCCCGAATTCATAGCCAGACCAACGTCGGCTTGAGCCAGCGCCGGAGCATCATTCGTACCGTCGCCCGTCATCGCAACGAGCTTGCCTTCTTGCTGTTCCTTCTTGATCGCGGCAATTTTATCCTCCGGCTTCGCTTCGGCGATGAAATCATCGACTCCCGCTTCAAGGGCAATTGTAGCCGCAGTGAGCGGATTGTCGCCCGTACACATGATGGTTTTGATTCCCATCGACCGCATTTCGGCAAAACGTTCCTTCAGTCCGGGCTTCACGGTATCCTTCAAGTAAATGACACCGTAAATACGATTGCCTACGGCCGCAGCGAGTGGAGTTCCTCCCGCTCTGGCAATCCGGTTCGATGCTTCTTCCAAATCGCTCGGAATGCTGCCGCCATTGGCGGAAACAAATTTCTTAATGGCATCGACCGCACCTTTGCGGATCTGAACGCCGCCGGCCATATCGAGCCCGGACATTCTTGTTTCTGCCGTAAACTCAACGACTTCAGCACTTCCGTATTCGCGCTCTGACCAAGACTCGCCGAGTTTACCCGCAAGCTCCACGATCGAACGGCCTTCAGGCGTTTCATCCTTCACGGAAGCCTGCAAAGCAGCGAATGTCATTTCCTTGGCGGTGACGCCTTTTACAGGTATGAACTCCGCAGCCATCCGATTGCCGTACGTGATCGTGCCCGTTTTATCCAAGATCAGTGTATCGATATCGCCGGCAGCTTCAACTGCTTTACCGGACATCGCAAGTACATTATATTGCGTAACCCGGTCCATACCGGCAATCCCGATAGCGGACAACAACGCGCCGATCGTTGTCGGTATTAAACAGACAAGCAAGGCGATCAGTGTCGCGATATCCAGATTGACATTCAGATAATTCGCCATCGGAACCATGGTGATGATTACAATAAGGAAAATGATCGTTAATACAGCAAGCAGCGTCGTTAATGCAAGCTCATTCGGCGTTTTTTGCCGTTTAGCGCCTTCTACGAGCGATATCATCCGATCCAGGAAGGATTCACCCGGATCAGTCATGACTTTCACAACAATATAGTCTGAAGCAACTCGCGTTCCCCCAGTAACCGAGGAGAAATCGCCGCCTGCTTCCTTGATCACAGGTGCAGATTCACCCGTGATCGCCGATTCATCGATGGATGCAAGACCCTCGATAATCTCACCGTCGGTGGGAATAAGCTCGCCTGCCTCCACGCGGACAATGTCGCCTTTCTTCAGCTGCGTAGAAGGAACCTGTTTGAAGGAGCCATCCCGCTGCACAAGCTTCGCCATCGTTTCGGATTTCGTTTTCCGAAGGGTATCCGCCTGCGCCTTGCCTCGACCTTCCGCCAATGCTTCAGCGAAATTGCCGAACAACACGGTAAAGAGCAGGACGAAAAACACCGCCAAATTATACCCTCGACCCACGCTCTCAGCCCCAAACAGATCAGGCGAGATGGATAGAAGCAGCGTAATCACCGTACCTACTTCAACGATAAACATAACCGGGTTCTTGATCATGACCGCCGGATTGAGTTTTTTAAAGGCATCTAATATCGCCTGCGATGCAATTTCTTTCGTTATCGTTTTTCTGCGTGCAGCAGCCATCGTAATCTCTCCTTAAGTTTATTGCGGCATGGCCAGATGTTCAGCGATTGGTCCCAGTGCAAGTGAAGGGAAGAACGTCAGCGCTCCGATCACGAGAATGATCATGATCAGAATACCCGTGAACAATGGCGTATTCGTGCGCAGCGTTCCGGTGGTTACCGGTACGACGCGTTTCATTGCAAGAGAGCCGGCAATCGCGAGCATGGCAATGATGGAAATATAGCGGCCAAACAACATAACCAGACCAATACCTACATTATAGAAATCGGTATTCGCGGTAAGACCGCCAAAGGCGGAACCATTGTTCGCTGCGCCGGACGTAAAGGCATAAAGCACTTCGGATAATCCGTGCGTACCTGCGTTCGCTATGGACGCGGTAGCCGCCGGCGTTGCAAGAGCAAGCGCGGTCGGTGCCAGAATAATTAAAGGATGAATGAGCAGCGCAATTGCAGCAAGCTTCACTTCTTTTCCTTCAATTTTCTTACCGAGGAATTCCGGCGTGCGTCCAACCATCAGACCGCAAATAAATACCGATAATATGAGATACAATAACCCATTGAGCAGCCCGACGCCTTTACCGCCGAATACGTTATTCAGCATCATTTCGGCGATCGCTACAAAACCGCCCATCGGTGTTAACGATTCATGCATGTTGTTTACGGCTCCTGTTGTTGCCGCTGTCGTCACTGCCGTAAACAAGGCGGATTCAGAGATGCCGAACCTTACTTCCTTGCCCTCCATATTTCCGTGAAGGCCGGCCGCATCAAGAGCCGGAACGCCTCTATACTCGGATACAAATACGACAGTCAGCATAACCAAGAAGATGAGCCCCATCGCACCAAAAACGGCCCAGCCCTGCTTCTTGTTCTTAATCATCAAACCGAAAGCATAGACAAGCGCTGTAGGAAGCAGCATCATGCTAATGATTTGCACCATATTCGTAAGCGGTGTTGGATTCTCGAACGGATGCGCCGCATTCGTACCGAACCATCCTCCGCCGTTCGTACCGAGATTTTTGATGGATTCCAGTGTTGCAACAAGGCCTCTGGTAATCGTCTGCTGAGCCCCTTCAATCGTGGTCGCATCTACTGCACCTTGGAACGTTTGCGGAATGCCTTGGAATACGTAGAACAATGCAACCAAGAAGCTGAGCGGCAGGAATACACGCGTAATTCCGCGTACGATATCCACATAGAAGTTACCCAGATTATCCTGACGACCGATGAGTCCGCGAATGAACGCAATCGCTATTGCAAAGCCGGTTGCCGCCGACGTGAACATCGGAAAGGTGATCGCAAGCAATTGAGACAAGTATGAGAGTCCATTCTCACCTGAGTACGACTGCCAGTTTGTATTCGTAATAAACGATACGGCTGTATTAAAAGCCTGCGCTGCCGGCATATTGCCGATCCCATCCGGATTGAGCGGCAGGAAACTTTGAACCCGCAGGACCAGATACAGTAGAATCATCATGACGAAGTTGGTAAGCAGGACGGCCGCTATATACTGTTTCCATCCCATTGCTTCATCTTCGCGTACGCCCATCAACCGATACAGCATGCGTTCAAAGGGACCGAACACACGGTCGAGCCCCGTTTTTTCTCGTTGAAAGACTTTAACTAAATAACTGCCTACCGGCTTAACCAATAAGCCAATGATGATAAGCGTTATGGCAACCTGTATGAATCCCATACTCATGTTATGAATCCTCCGCCCTTACCATTTAGAATTTTTCAGGTTTTACTAATACAAATCCAAGGTACAAAATTAGAACAGCTGCAATAATACCGACGATAATCATAGCGTTACCTCCCTAGGCTTTCTCACAAAACTTAAGAAATCCCCAAAATATAGAAAATGCAGCAACAAACAATACTACCATTCCAAAATCATTCATCATTTCTCTTTACTACCTCCCTGTAACTGCACCAGTGAATTGAGAATATTTTCCCCATTAGGGATTAATCTATACTTGGCTTCCCCCTCATCGGTATAGTGAAATCTTAATACGGGTTGCTGTAAAAACGGGGTAAAGATAACGGGGCTAGGGTGTAAAAAAAGTATAAAAATTGCCGTTATCGCCGTTTAGAAGGATACATAGGCCTGCGAATGGTCGAATAAATACGCGCGATTCCATAATGCGCAATTAGGGTTGGATATGCCTTTCGCTGAGTAATCCAGCTGCTCGGCCAGGCTCGTTAATGCCGATTCCATCAAATGCGTGCGTTCCGTTCCCCATGCTTCCTGCTTCCGGTGGATATATTCCAAACTCTCCTCAAGTGTCAGACCCTTAATTCGCTGGTAGATGGCCGTCCACTGCACAATGTCCCCCCTCAGGTTACAGCCGTGCATCTGAAATTCAATGAATCCACTTCCGCCGTCATTCGTGGTAATGGCGAGCAAACCGCAAATACAGTCTTCACTATGTCCGGGCAGCCTTTCATCGGTGAGCTCCCCATCAAATTGAAACAACTCAATCGCTTTAATCTTGCAATCTTTCACCATACTCACTCTCCTGATTGTTAGTAGAAGGTAGACAACACAAAGAGGCCCGGGAGCAGAGAAACTCTACTCCCGGGCCTCATCACAGCGTAAAGAAACAAGCTGTTGCAAGCTCGATTGAAGGGGGTTCTCTCTCATACGCTTACGAGGTTAGCTGTCGGATTCGGGCTTGAGAGTGCCCTACCTGAACAAGCAGCGCCTGTTTGTGGATTCACCCCGAGAAGCCGCTCTATTCATGAGACGGCTTCAGGTTGGTTCCCCCGCTCCCCTTTCGAGGATTCAGCGTTTGGTCAAAGGTTTCTTCAGTTGTTGAGACAAATCTTATTCCCATATGATCATTCCTGCAAACGCGGAATATCGTTCTATTTTTGCCAATTCGGGCGGATTGCGCTGATTGTTGCGCTTACATTTAGGTGGCTCATTCATTTTGGATGGATTATCTTAGAATTGCTTCCAAAGTTTCGTTCGGCATTGAATCCGGCCCAGAGATGCGATACGCTGGATTTCATAATGACTTAGTAGGTTTACTGAGGCGAAGGAGATTGAATCATCGTGCAGATTTTGCACCGGGAAAGCAGCGGACAGCATGAAATTACCGTTTACGATACGAGTGAGTATGGCGGAGAGCGCGGTCGATTCCGTGTCCTCCAGTTCTCGAACAATGCCATGCAAGGGGCTATGGATTTAGATCAACCCGGGCGGATCTTGTTTGAATATCCCCAGGCTATGATTCACCTCATGGACAGCAGCAATTCAGCGTTTCAGCGTGTGTTTATCATCGGACATGGTATCGGAACGATCGCGGGGAATTGCCCGGGGAAGCGGTTTAAGGTTGCGGAGCTGGACGAGCAGGTCGTGGCGTTAAGCAGGCAATATTTTGGCTATAGCGACGATAATGTGGTGGTTGGCGATGGGCGCGAGCTGCTCTCATGTGAGGATGAGCATACGTATGATTTTATCGTGCTCGATGCCTTCTCCGATAAAGGAACGCCGCGGCATTTGACTTCAAAGGGCTTCTTCGAGCTTGTGGTTTCCAAGCTGGATGAGAACGGCGCAATCCTCATCAATCTGATGGGTAAACGTGAAAATGATGCTCATATCAACGCCATCTATACGACGCTGCTGGAAGTGTTTCAGTCTGTGCAAGCTTTTGCGTTGCCAGCCGAAAGTGCGTCCGATCGGCGCAATTACATTCTTACGGGCAGCAACGAGTCGATCCTCTATCAGACGCGCCGCATGGCCGGGTTTATGGAGCTCGAATTGGGGCAAGGCTATATCATCGAAGATCGTTAGCACTAGAGAGGTGGATAGGAATCTATGAATACGCCAGCCATCACTTCGGCAGAAACGGTCCGCTTGTTCGCCGCCGTCTCCGTTCCGGATACCATAAAGCAGTCTTTATCTATTCTGTGCGAGGACATCAAGTCAGAGCTTCCCTTTCGCAAATGGGCACATATGGACGATTATCACATTACGCTGCAATTTCTGGGCGATACGCCGAGCGCGCTTATTCCTGCGATATCAACAGCACTTCGCGAAGCTGCTGCTGCTGTTCCCGCCTTCGAGCTGAGGGTTGACTCTCTCGGCGTCTTCGGGCGCCCGATTCGCCCCTCCGTCCTATGGTCCGGCGTCCATGGCGATGTCGAGCAATTGCATAAGCTGCAACAAAATGTAGCTCAGAAGCTGAAGCCTCTGGGACTTATGCCCGAGAGCCGCTCGTACAACCCCCATCTCACGCTTGCACGGAACTACGCCGGCGTGGAATCCTTCGAGCTTTCACAGCTTGGCGGCTTCAAGGTTCAGACTGCTCCTTCCGGCACCCCGCTCCAGTGGTCAGCGGATGCTATTACACTCTACCAAACTCATCTGCAGCGACGCCCCATGTACGAGGCTATTTCGGTAGCTCCGCTCGTTGACTGATTGGCCGCCGCCCGCTCGATGACTAAGTAATTAGTCCTATCAATAAAACGCTGTTTCTCTTAAGTTTACGCTTAAGTGGGAACGGTTTATTTTTATCGCGCTGAGACTTTAGAACTAGGAGGAATTGCGACGTTCTGTGTCGAATAGATACTGCAAATGTGCGAATAACGAAGGGAACTGTGATGCTTATGAAAGTAACCGAGCAGCAGCAGCCATCTGGAGAGAGTGGCTTTACATTAGTTGAAATCTTGACCTGCCTCATTATCCTTTCCGTCGCCGGACTCGCGATGACAGGATTTTTTGTCCATGCGCTCTCCTACGCCAAGGGCAACCAGAATAAGACCGTAATGGTTAATCTGGCACGAAATACACTGTTTTATATGCAGAAACAATCGGATTTTGATGAGATGGCCAAATTTTTCAAGGTTGGACAACCGCTTGGCATTGGTGAGGATCGTAATGTAATTAGTTCAAGCGGCTGTGCCGAAGCCAGCGGTTCTTGTACGAATTATAAGGATCTCGTAGGGGATCCGCAGACGCTCGTCTATATTTTGAATCCCAAAATCAACGATATCCTCTATCATGTCACGATCAGCTTCCAAGAGAACCTCTACGACTCGCTCGATACAAGAACAGCATCTCCCGATGGCGGAAGAATTGATAAATATCTACTTCCTATCAAGGTTGAAGTTGAAGAGGCAGAGCCTCACAGTAGCGATAACGGTCCGAGCAAACGGGAGCGTTCGGAAGTGGAGGGATACATAACCGATGAATCGATTCGTTAACAGCTTGAGAAAGCGCCTGACCGGTAAGGATGCAGAAGGAGGCTACACGCTAGTGGAGCTGATTGCCTCGCTGACTTTACTGTCCGTCGTTCTGGGTGTCATTTACTCTTCCATTACGTTTGGCATGAATACATACAACAAGGTTCGCGTCGAGAACTCCCTTCGAGACGAAGGCGATCTGATCATGTCCTCCATCATAACCGAATTGTACCGGGTTGGACCGAGCCGGATTTCGCAATCCGATGCCAGCCTCAGCCAGTCGATTACGCTGACGCTGCCGGAGATTTCTTCTGAAGATCCTATAGAGACGGGCGATGACCCTCTGCGTGAAGTCATCAGCATTAAACCTAACACCTCGAATAAGAGCGCTCTGTTTATCGGTAATCGTGAAGTCGTCATCGATTCGGAGATTGTGCCGAAAAGCACTCCAACAGATAATGAGTCATCATCCATTACATTAAAATGCGTAAGTGGCCAAACGGGCTGCAGCAGCGGGATGATTGAAATTAACCTTAAGCTGCGCCAGGAATATGGAGACCGAAATTTCGATCTCAAATTAGAAAGCAGATTCGGATTTTAAGAGGAGGCAGCTGACTGATGTTACGTGAAGAAAAGGGCTCTGCCTTTTTACTTGTTGTGTTTATGATGCTGCTCTTTACTCTCGTCGGTGTAGCTGTCCTTGGCGCTACGATCGGCGGAGCGGCACGGACACAGAAGTCGGAGGATAATTTGCAAACCGTGCATCTTGCGGATAAGGCGCTTAGTGAAGCGATGGCACACATTATGGCGCGCTTCGATAATCAATCGATCAGTCCATCCCTATTAACCCAGAATGTAGAGGAATTCGTGGAAAACTTCACCGGATATGAGGATGGAATCTCCGAGCTCGATGAAGCCAAGAAGCCGGAATATCGTATCAAAAACATCTGCATTCTCGGTACGGTCAACCCTTTAAAACAACGGTTATATTGTCAAAATCAAAGCACTGCCACTCAATCCAGCACGGAAGACTTCTTAACCACCATTCGTGTAACAGCCGAAGCGGAAGTGAATGGCGTCAAGCGAGATCTGGTACAGGATATGACGCTGGATACCTTCCCGGATTTTCTGAAATATGCATTTGGCTCTGAGGGTGATGTTGTCATCAACGGTGCACCTTCCTTCAAAGGCAACATCTATGCCGGCGATGAGCTGCTCATCCAAAATGTCGCGAACTATACCTACTTGAACAACCCGCTTAACGCCAATACACAGTTTCTTTATGTCGACCCGGTTGAAGATCGCTCGGCATTGGACGGCATCTATGTGCCGGACGGCGATGACCTGGGGAATGGTAAAATTCAAATCCAATCGCAAAGCAAAATTAAATATCGCATCGATCCACAGGGAACCTATCAGCCGCTTGAGAATCTGGGAGATCCTCAATTCCATGACCTGGACTCCAAAGTGGAGCTAACGGAAAAGAAGAAGTTCCTATCTATCGACGTGGCGCAATCTTTCGTCGATAAAGCTTATGATGCACTGGGCACAGGTGCTGATCCAGAATTGAGAGAAGCCTTATGGAGTGCCTACACGCCTCTGGATTCCGGGGATGCACTAATGACCCATCTGAAGGGGTTCTTAAGTGAATTACAATCCATCAGCCCCATTACCATTCCTACGGCTCCTACATTGCCTGACAGTGGTGCTACGAGCGAAGAGCAAGATTCCTATAATGAAGCTAAAGCAGATTATGATCGTGCTATGACCACTCTGAATACGCAGTTCAGCAACCTATCAGGTGCTGTATTTGTAGAAGGAGACCTAACAGTCGGAGCTGATCTCCATCAAATACGTTACACTTCAAAAGGTACTCATGATTGGCTTATCGTAAATGGTGATTTGACCATCCAGAATGATGGCCCCAATAGCGTTATCCCCATTCGAGCCAACATTCTCGTTAAGGGCAAAGTAACGTTAATCGGCGATCTTGAAATGGATTCCACTATTTTCTCCTTACAGCATGATGAGCTCAATGAAATCATGGATGCTCAGATTCGCGGGATGGTCGTGAATGACAAGAAGAGAGAGCTGGTCATGATCGCCAATGGTCCCATTGACATCTATCGGGTCACCGCCTTCCAACCGCTAGGCGATGGCTATAAACAATCCAGCATTCATACATTGGATGGCTTCTTCTACACCGACCAAACAGCTGAGCTCTATGGCGTAGGCTCCCTCTTCTGGATTCACGGCGGATTCTTTGCCAAGGAAGGCATCACCATTAACGCCGTGCTTGGTGATACCACCTCGACTGAAACCGGGAACACCTTGTTTTTTGATCCACAAGATGAAGGAAGACTTGATCAGAAACATGCCCGTTTTGTCATCGATTACAATAAAGACGTCTTTATCAATCAGCTTGCCGGTCTGCCACGCGTCAATAAAATCAGGGTCAATATCGGTCAGAAGAAGCTGCTTCCCGTTCAGAATTAAGTCTCATGATGAATCGCAAAAGATGGCGCAGAGCTAAGACTCTGCGCCATCTTTTTTGGTTTGACCAATGAGAAGGGGCTGCCTCGCGTCATCATTCGATGATGTTTAGACAGCCCCTTACTTACTCCTTAATACTTGTCGCTCTTGTCGACCGTAACTTTGACAGTAAGCGTAATTTGCAGCACGGGATCATACACGGTGATCGTCGTTGAACCGTAATTGATGCCTTCAATGACGCCATTAGCCGAGACCGCTACAATATTGCTGTTGGCGGATGTCCATACAAGCCTAGGCACTATAGTAGCCCTATGCTTAGCCGGTATGATACTCAAAGATTGGCTGGATGCCAGATTCATCTGTTGATTTACTTTCAGATGAGGCACGGTAGCAGGTAATTTGATGAGTACAATATCGACCGTCAACTCTTCTGTAAATACTTTACCGGCCGGCGACTTCACCTTCACTTGAATGGTAACGGTGCCGCCATCCTGCCAGCCTGTCGTTAATTTTGCCGAGTTGTGGCTGCCTGTAAGGCTAGTCCCTTTAGAAGGGCTATTCAGCAAGGTCCACTCCGGTTCATACGTAAAGCTTGGCGTGCCGGCAGCTCCTTCCCATGAAACCGGGTAATTAAATGCCGAAGCAGCTTTAACGATCAGGCTGCCATCGAGCTTTAATGCGCGATTCTGAATGGTTAACGGGAGCTCTTCCTTCACTACTGAATTATCAAGCAGCTTCACAGACACGATAATGGTCACATTCCCATTATCCATTGCGCTAAGATCATTAGTGAAGTTTTTACCCGTGGATGCCGGAAGTGTAACGATTTGATCCGCTCCCGCTTCCTTCAGACTCCATGTCACACCATTAATTAGGCTGGTATCGGTAATCGGCGATGAATTCGTTTCCGACTTCTTCAATCCGGCTGTTAGTTCGATGACATCGCCTACGCCGACTTTAAGCGGCCCACTTAAGGTGACAACCGGTTTATTAATGGTAATCTCCACTTGTTTCGAATACGGCGTTCCGTTTTGCAGTTTCAAGGAGACCGTCACTGTTGTGGTTCCCGGAACAAGCGCATGCAGATTTTTCGTGTATTGCTTGCCTGATGAATTGGAAAGCAGCTCTACTTTCGTATTCGAACGATCCCATTCAAGATCACCTTGAATCACGCTATCATCCGCGATCGGTGCACTATTCGATTGAGACTTCTGCAGTGTCGCTTTCAGTTCCACGGTGTCACCAAGGCTAATGTTTACTGGACCTGACAAGTTCAGATAAGGTTCCTCGATCGTAATCGATCGCCTCGCCGAAACCCACGTGTCATTCATGAGCTGAAATTTCACAAAGACCGTTACATTACCCGGAGCTATAGCTTTGAGTGAATTGTTCATCTGCTTGCCTGTTGGGATTGGCAGATCCACTAATTCTTCCGCATTAGAACCTTCCAGCCCCCATTTAACATCCTTGATCATACTTGCAGCAATCTCTGTATTGCTGCTTACCGATTTCTTCAACGCTGCGGTCAGCGATATCGTATCGCCTATACTGATAGTAGTACGCGTTCCAACCAATGATGGATCTGGGCTTACTACCGTCACCGGCAGCGTGTCCTTAATTACCGTGCCATCAGCAAGTTTTACGGAAGCGACGACAGTTACGTTGCCCGGAGCAAGCCCTTGGAGCTGATTCGTAAACTGATTGCTTGCTGCGGTTCCCAGGCTCGCAAGACTTGAATCGCTTGTGCTGCCCAATCCCCATGTAATAGTGACACTATCATCCGTAACGGCTGTTGTGTTTGTAGCCGACTTCTGCAGCTTTGCAGTAAGTTGAGCGATATCGCCGATTCCAATTGATGATGTCCCTGTTGTCAATGTAAGCACCGGGTACTCAATCGTAATCGATAATTCCTTCGTGATCACCGTATTGTCTAACAGCTTCACTGTAACAACGACGGTGGCAGTGCCCGGAGCAAGGCCTTTCAGCTCATTCACGAGCAGCTTTCCTGTAGATGCAGGAAGCGAAGCAATTTTCTGCTTATCCGCCTCTTTCAGAGTCCAGCTCACACTCTGGATCACTCGGCTATCCGTAATCGGTGTGTTATCTGAGAGCGACTTCTGCAAAGCAGCGGTAAGCGGAATTGTGTCTCCGACAGTGAGATTGCTGCTTCCTGTTAAGGATAAGACCGGATTCGTAATGGTAATATCCTTGGATGCATCATATGAAGTCGTCACCGTAGACCCGTCTATCGTCGAGTTATACGTAGTCGTCACATGAAGGGAAACTTTGATGGTACCCGCTTTAAGACCGGTAAGCTTCGTTTGCCAGCCGCTGCCGGTACTCAATGATCCATCTGCCGGATTAAATATCGACCACTCGATATTGCTCACCGTTTCGCGAGATGGTTTGACAAGAGCCCCTGACAAGTCCATCGTCATGCCCGCTGTTACTGTAGAGTCACCGATGATGTTAAGTCCCGATTCCAGAACAGTTACTTGTGCGGTAGCTGTTTGTCCGGTAATAGAGTCGGTTACTCTCACGGTTGTTACGCCCGGCGCAACACCGGTAACATACCCGTTGCCTGCAATCGTCGTGATGATTGTAGCCACTGTAGTGTTCGATGAAGTCCAGGTGAATTTAGGCGTTGCATCGGCAGGCGTAAACGTCGGAATAATTGTCGCAGTGTCATACACTGTAGCGCCCGTACTGTCCTTCTTGTTCACGAGCGTAACATCCTGCACGCCGATGCTTAAGCCAGTCAGCCGAACAATGGAGTTCAAGGAATACGTGTCAAAAGGAAGTGTCGTCGTTGCTGTCTGGCCTACGTCCTTAAATGTAAGGCTCGAATTGTTAAGCGGCAACGTCCCTGTAATGGTCGGTTTCACCGTTATACTGAATTGGATCTGCGGAGCCGTATAGGTTGATCCACTTAGCGTATAAGTAAGCGTATTGAACGTTCCGTTAAGCTTATACCCCGTACTTACATTCCCGGTCGCCGTAATCCCCGAAGGAAGAGTCCCGACAATTTCCAGCCCGGGCGGGAGTGTTTCGGCAAACGTGATCCCTTGAATCTTCAGTGTAGAAGCATCAACTGAACCGGATTTCGTAATGTCTTTAGGCGTTGCCGTATACGTCAAGGTTGTTGATGTACCTTTATCCAGCGTAAGTTCCGAACCTGAGCTCAAACCGGAAATGGTACGTTTCACAGTCAGATTGGACGAAACCTTCTTCACCTTCACCGGAATGGTCTTCGTAATCTTTGCACCTGTCTTATCCGTTACCGTAATTTCGATGGAGAGATCTCCGTCTCCGGCTGTGAATGGATTCGTGATCACCGAGTTAATGGTCGTTCCTGAGACAGCCGTTGTAATCGGCTGCGTGATCGTCTTCAGCCCGGTACCGTCATTATAGGAGTACTTGACTGAAACGGTTAGATTGCGATCCGTAAAATCATAATCCTCCGGTTTAAAACTGAGATTAATATTCTGATAGCTTGGAATGAAGTTGTCCGTCGCAGACGAATAATCGAGCGGGTTATACACCGTCAGCATTGGTGCATGGTTAGACCCCATGTATGCACGATACATCGTATTGACGAACAATTGCTGCTCCCAGGTTGGGAAACCGCTATTGGTATGCCCCGTTCCGGAGTACGTCACATTCCCTTTGGAATAGGTATAGTAGTGGTTCCAGCTATCATTCTCATCTCGGTTAGAACCGATAATGTTGTACCACGGAACGACAGTTTCATCTTCCAAATCCAGTGTGAAGTATTGGTTATGCGTTGTCGCTACTTTAGGCGTGTCGCTCAAAATGAAAGGGAATTGAGTGAGCAACCCGTCGTTAACCTTCTTCACGACAGTTGACGTATTCGGCGCACTCAGACCCAAATTCGTCCAAGGCTCGATCTGGCCGGTCGTTTGCTGGAATTGATTGATCCACGTATTCCGATCATTCTCGCTGCTGGAGAATACGGTATCATGCGTAAACATAACGCTCTGGCCGGTTCTAATAAAATTATTGACGACATTCGCCGTATCCACGGTAATGCTGGCATTGGAATTATAAGAGTCCGCTAAACCAAAAATTAGCATGTCATAATTTCCGTTGAGATTAGCTTTGCCTGTCGAGTTGAAATCATTGAATTTCATCGTCGTAATGGAAATCTCGTACTCATTTGTTTTACTCAAAAAGCTTTGGTCTAAGTTTCCGCTTTTCTTCAAGCTGCTCGTGTCAGAATCATTCGGCATCACTTGCAGTACGCGTACCTTCGTCAATTGATCGCGATATTTGAATACACCTGTTTCATAGCTCTTCATCTTCGTTGTTTGATCTACGATTTCAAGCTTCCAGTAATAGAGGCCGGAATAACCTTTAGGAAGGACATAAGTTAACTCGCTGTCGTCGTTGTTATTCGTCACAACGGAGGACGCAACGATTTGATCATTGCCGAAGGCTACGGCTTGATCAAGGCCAAGATACAAATTAGCCGTCAATCTCCCGTCTCCAAAATTTGTATAATTCGGAACGTTGAAATGAAAGGACAACGTATCCCCCGCACGGTAGAGTGCAGATGAGTCAAGAAGATAGGAGGTTGGTTGGCCGCTGAGCACAAGCTTTGGCCGCTGATTTAGAAGCTTGCTGTAAATTGAATTGGAGTTGGATAGATTACTTGCTAAATTAGACAAGCCTGTGGCATTCAGAAAGACGACGTTATCCCTTCCAGCAGAGGAGTATGGAGCGAAAGTATTATACAGATTCCCTCGGAGCGAAACAAAATTTCCGGATGAGTTTTTATAGCCTTGATTCAGTAAGCCGGTCGTCGTATCGCTGTAGATGAAGACGGGCTGCCCTTTGGTAATAAAGTCATCGACGATCTCCCCTGCCTTGAGGAGAGTGATATCGTTCTCCAAGCTAACCGTTTCATGCGCAGCGGCTCGATTGCTGGAACTCGTCTTGATTACTTTGGTTGGGTTGAAGTATCCCTTGCCGATATAGATTCCATCATACTTACCATCGAGATCTCCGCGCAGAGCGACGAAGCGTTTCATACTGATGGTATCAATAGAGATGTTCGGAAGTGATCCGAGTTTTGGCTGCAAATCTGACGTTCCGCCACCATCCGTAATTTCAAGCAGCTTGGTCACATTTTGGGTAAAGCGGAGCTCCGTTCCTTTGCTCTTCTTGGTTTCTGAAGCAAAGAGCTGCATGGATGTCGAGTTCACTTTCACATATACATTTGCTTTAATCGCCAGTAAACGCTCATCATCCATTTTAAACTTCTCGTTCTCACCAATTGCAGCAGCGGTTGCCGCCAGCGGAATCGAGCTGGATGATTCAGATGGTGCAGTCACATATTTGCCGGTCGACTTTGATTTAATCGAATATGTATTCCCGCCGTTGTCAATCAACTCGAACTGTTCAGCTGCTGTCCCAATGCTTGTCGTGTTGGCGTACAGCACGCCGCTGCCGCCGACAGTGATAAAGTTTGTATCAGCCTTAATCGCATAATAGACTGTGCCATTCGCATACGCATCCTTCAAATACAGCCCCGGAATAATGATTAGCGCGGCAATCATGCTTAGAAAGAGCAGTCTGACAACGATGGTTTTTGCTTTCATTCTCGCTCTCAATCTTGCGTTCATTCTAGTACTCATCCTGGATTTCAAAGCTTCCCCTCCCCATCCCTTCAATTCTAATTGCTACAATTCGATACAGTTCAAAAGAACTACTAGTTATGTGTCTCTATTATACATAAGTTTACAGCAATTAAATAGATGATTTTGTAAAGAAAAATCCAATATTGTCTAATAGAACACTGTGTGTGTATAATAGGCTTAACAGACGCGGAAATTGGAATATCTTGCTTATCTTTTGTCATTATTGGAAATATATTACTCTAGCGATTCTAGTCTGATAGACCTAAATTCGTTTCACTGGAAAATAGGCTGGAATAACTGAATGAGGGTGTGTGTAGAGATGAGTACCGTGAAGAAGAAACGGCTGGGCGACCTTCTCATCGAGAGCAATGTCATCTCTGAAGAACAGCTGCAGCAAGCGCTGCGAGAACAAGGCAAGACCAAACAGAAGCTCGGCGATTTGCTCATCACGCAAGGATACATAACGGAGCAACAACTATTCGAGGTATTGGAATATCAACTGGGCATCCCACATGTCAGCTTGTTCAAATATCAAATCGAGCCTTCTATTACACAGATCATTCCCGAGAGTCTGGCTCGCCGATATCAAGCCATTCCAATTCATAAAGAAGGCGGCAAACTGCTCGTCGCAATGGCTGATCCGCTGGACTATTTTGCGATCGAAGAGCTCCGCATGTCCACCGGCTTTCGTATCGAACCGGCTATCTCCGGGAGAGATGAACTGCAAAGAGCTATCGCTCGTCACTATGGTTTGCAAGATTCCATGTCTCAGCTTATGGGCGAGCTGCCTACGGCCGATGAAATCCGCGAAACCGAGATTACGGACGAGGATTCTCCCGTTGTTCGTCTGGTGAACCAGATGATTCAGCAAGCTGTACAGCTTCAGGTCTCCGACATTCACGTTGATCCGGGCGAAACGAACGTTAACATCCGTTATCGTCTGGACGGTGTACTCCGGACTGAGAGAGTCATTCCGAAGCAAATGCAAGGCTTTATCACGGCGCGGCTTAAGATTATGGCCAAGCTGAACATCGCTGAACGCCGTCTTCCGCAGGATGGCCGGTTGAAGATGCAAGTAGACTACAGGACGATCGATATCCGGGTTTCCTCGCTGCCAACCATTCATGGAGAGAAGATCGTACTGCGGATTCTCGATCTAAGCGTCGGTGTTAAGGCACTCGATCAGCTAGGCTTCAGCAAGCATAACCATAGAACCTTCAGAGAAATGATTGAAGTTCCCTACGGTATCATTCTCATTACCGGACCGACGGGCAGCGGTAAAACAACGACGCTTTACTCCGCCCTTCAGCATCTCAACAAAGAAGACTCTAACATCATTACCGTAGAGGATCCGGTCGAGTACCAGCTTGAGGGAATCAACCAAGTCCACGTAAATCCACAGATCGGACTTACTTTTGCAACAGGGCTGCGTTCGATTCTCCGTCAAGATCCTAATATTATCATGGTCGGTGAGATTCGCGACTCGGAAACGGCAGAGATTGCCATTCGCGCCTCGCTAACCGGACACTTGGTATTATCGACGCTTCATACGAATGATTCCGTCAGCTCCATTACGAGGTTCCGGGATATGGGGATTGCACCTTACTTAATTGCCTCTTCTTTAGTAGGCGTGGTTGCTCAGCGGCTCGTTAGGCGCGTTTGTCCGGATTGTTCGACAGCCTATACGCCATCCGAGCAAGAAAGCATCTTCCTGCAAAATCACGGACTTCATGCGGACAAGCTGTATAAAGGCACAGGCTGCGGTACATGCAACCAAACCGGTTATCGCGGCAGGGTCGCAATCCATGAAGTGCTCGGCATTAATGACGCCATTCGGCAGCAGATTAGCCAGGAGAGCTCCATTCAAGACTTGCGAGTCGCTGCTGAGAAGAACGGGTTAATCCAGCTGATGGATGATGGCCTGGAGAAAGCCGTCAAAGGCATTACTTCCCTGCAGGAAGTGCTGCAAGAGACAGTATCCCATTAGTTAGGAGGCCCGATATGACACAAGTATTGGAACAGATCACAAGCTTGCTGCAGCAAGCACATGAGAGCAAAGCATCTGATCTTCATATTTCCGTTGGCTCGCCTCCTGTTATGCGGGTTCATGGCACACTTCAACGGCTGGGTGAGGAAGCAGTTACGATTGAACGCTCCAGAGCAATGGCTGCGTCCCTGCTTAACAGCGAGCAGCTGGCACACTTTGAGCAAGCCGGTGAGGTAGACTTTTCTTACGAGCTAGAGGGTTACTCTCGATACCGGATCAATGCGTACCGCCAGCGTGGCAAAGTGAGCATTGCAATCCGGACGATACCTACGCGAATCCCTTCACTTGAGCAGCTGCAGCTTCCTGCGATCATCGAGACGCTTGCTAATAAGCATCAAGGACTTGTCCTCGTTACAGGTCCGACAGGCAGCGGTAAATCCTCGACGTTAGCGGCCATGATCGATTACATCAACCGAACGCAGAAGAAGCATATCGTCACCTTGGAGGATCCGATCGAATTTCTCCATACGCATTCGGCATCGGTGGTCGATCAACGTGAGGTCGGCAATGATACGAAGAGCTTTAGCAACGGACTTCGGGCGGCGCTTAGGCAAGACCCGGACGTAATCCTAGTTGGCGAGATGCGCGACCTGGAGACGATTTCAGCAGCGGTCACGGCAGCCGAGACCGGACATTTAGTGTTTGCGACCTTACATACAACAGATGCTCCACAGACGATTGATCGGATTATCGATGCTTTCCCTTCTCATCAGCAAGGACAAATCCGTACGCAGCTTGCAGCTGTTCTTCTAGGGGTTATCTCACAGAGGCTGCTGCCTCGCCCGGGCGGACAAGGCAGATCCTGTGCTACGGAAATTATGATCAATACCCCTGCTGTCGCGAACCTTATTCGCACAGAGAAAATCCATCAAATCAAGAGCGTCATGCAAACAGGGCGCGCGCTAGGCATGCATACGCTAGACGCTTCGATTAAGGAGCTTCTACAGTCGGGACGTGTCGATCCGGCTGCAGCCAAAGTGTACTTGACTGAAGGTGCTTACTAATGGCTCAATTTGCCTATCATGTCAAAACAGGCGGCGGCAAGCAGCTAAGAGGCAAAATGTCCGCAATGGACAAATCGACGGCGGTTGAAGAGCTGCGTAAACGCGGGCTAGTCGTTCTTTCGGTGAATGAACACCGAAACACGATTCTATCGATGGACATCTACATCGGTAACCCGGTGAAAATGCAGCATTTCATCATCTACTGCCGCCAATTCGCAACGCTAATTCGCGCAGGTGTCACGATTCTCGATGCTACGGGCATTCTAGCCCAGCAAACAGAGAGCAAACCGCTTAAGAAGGCACTCGTCGACGTGCATTCGGGCTTGCTTCGCGGTAACGCCTTCTCGCAGGCCGTGCAGGAGCATAAGCGAATCTTCCCTTCTATGTTCACCAACATGATCCGCGCAGGCGAAGAGTCCGGCGATCTGGAAGGTACGCTCGAGCGACTTGCTGTATTTTTCGAGAAGCAGCATATGACCAAGGAAAAAATCAAATCTGCCTTAACTTATCCGATGGTCGTAGGTTTTCTCGCCATCTCAGCCGTTATTTATCTACTTAAAGCAGTTGTACCTCAGTTTGTGGATATGTTTGATTCCATGGATGCCGAACTCCCGGCCATTACAAAAATAGTTATGGCAGCCAGTAACAGCATCCAAAATCAGTGGTATCTATGGCTACTTGTTGTTGTGCTTGTTGTTGTCGGTTTCATTACTGCCAAACGCACCACAAGAGGAGCCTATACAATAGATTACATGAAACTTAAACTGCCGATCTTCGGCAAGCTTTCGCAGAAGGGCGTAATTGCCCAAATGTCGCGCACCATGTCTTCTCTCTATGCGAGTTCGGTTCCGATGCTTCAAGCTCTTACCATCGTCGAAGAGGTTGTAGCCAATCGGGTCGTAGGGAAAGTCATTCGAAGCGCAGGGGATTCACTAAGACAAGGTACACCGTTATCGGATCCGCTCAAGAAATCATGGGTGTTCCCGCCACTGGTCACTCAGATGATTGCAATCGGGGAAGAGACAGGCTCTCTTGACCTGATGCTATCTAAAGTGGCGGACTTCTATGAAATGGATGTCGAGAACACAGTCGACCGGATGAAGTCATTGATCGAGCCTATCTTGCTCGTATTTCTCGCCGGTATGGTCGGAGTCATCGTGGCAGCCATCATGCTGCCTATGTTCAGTCTATATAGTCAAATGGGCTAAGTAGGCAAGTTAAAAACAATTCAGGGAGGAATTAAAAATGGTAGCAAATGTGTTAAAGCGTGCAAGAGAGAATGAGAAAGGTTTTACACTGATTGAATTACTAGCTGTTATCGTCATCTTGGGGGTCATAGCTGCGATTGCAATTCCACTTATTTCTAGCATTATAAGCAAGTCGAAGACTGATTCGGATATTGCAACTGCTCGTCAAATTTACGATGCTTCACGAATTTATGTAACATCTGAGTTAAATGGTGATTTTAAAACTGCTGGTGCAATTCCAATCGTTGGCGATGCAACTACTCCAGGTCTAATCTCCAAAGGCTATCTTTCTACCGATATTATTCTTCCAAGTACAAAGACAGCAATTACAGATGGGACAGTTACTTTTAATACTAGTGGTAATCTCACAGAAGTATTGATCAGTACAGATAAAACAAAAACCACAGATGATAAAAAATATGATACTGATGATCTTAAATAACACCTTTCAGATCGCACAGGAACCGGAATTCGTTCCGGTTCCTTTCTCTTCATTTCAGATAGAAAGTAGCCATTCACGATGACGACTGCCCTAGCAATTTATTTTTTTATTCTCGGACTCGTATGTGGCTCCTTTTTCAACGTCGTGGGCTTGCGAGTACCTCTTAGACAGTCTCTGATTCATCCGCCCTCCCACTGCACAAGCTGCCAGACCCGGCTCAGAAAACGTGATTTAATCCCCTTATTCAGCTATCTGTTTGCACGAGGCCGCTGCCATCATTGCGGTATAACGGTATCGCCTGTTTACCCTTTCGGTGAAGCGATTACCGGTATACTGTTCATGAGCATGTTTTTACTCCTAGGCACAAGCCTAGAATTATTGACCGGTCTATTACTAGTCAGTCTGTCCATTATCATTACCGTGTCTGATTTGAAGTACATGTTAATCCCGAACAAAGTACTTATAGCTTTCCTTCCCTTGCTCGTGCTTGCTCGACTTCTACATCATGACCAACCGCTATGGCATTACGCGGTAGGTGCAATACTCGGCGGTGGCATGCTGCTGCTGATTAATCTTCTCTCACGCGGCCAAATGGGGCTAGGGGATGCCAAACTATTCTTTGTATGTGGATTGGCTATCGGTCTTCCCCACATTCTAGTTGCAATGCTTCTTGCTTGTCTCACCGGTTCAATCGTAGGCGGCACCTTGCAGCTATTTCATCTAGTCAAACGAAAACAACCGATTCCTTTCGGTCCATTCCTTGCAATAGGGACGCTTGCCGCGTATTGCTTCGGAGACGATCTTATAAAAGGATATCTAGCTATAATAACCTAAGCGGGATGTGATCTTGTTGATAACCATTGGCTCTAAACAAATCGGTCTGACTATTGAACAAACCGCCATCCGTTTCACTACGCTTCGCAAGAAAAAAGGATGGGAGTTGGATCGGACCGGATTTCTTCCGCTACCTGAAGGTACCATTGTTGATGATCAGTTTGTCAAATTGGATGATATCCGCGGTATCTTTAAAAAATGGATCCAACGGGAGAAGCTAACCGGTGCATCCGTTTCTCTTGCTGTTCCTACATCCCAAATTATCGTACGTAAAATGCGCATCCCTACAACCAACGATAAAGAGCTTCGGTCATTAATTGAGTTGGAGGTTGAAACGACGCTCCATCTTCCATTCGAAGAGCCGATCTACGATTATCTGCAGATTGGCAAGGATGAGACTAGTACACAGGTTTTGATATTTGCCGCTCCGCTTAAATGGATTCGCACCGCTATGGAATTAATGGAGGATTCCGGCTTACGCGTTAAAGCCATCACTTTCCCTGCAGCAGCCCTAGCAAAATCACTATTTGCACAACAAGCCGAAAAAACAAGCGAAACGATGGTCCTCAACATCGGTGATTCTATGCTCGAGATCTTTATGTTCCATGAAGGCAGCCCCATCTTCATGAGGGCGATTAACTTATTAGAAAGTGGCGGTCATCAACCCGGTCACTTGAACGAATCCCAGTTATCAGAGCTAAGTACGGAGATCTCGCGGATTTTGAATTTCTATCAATTCGGGCTTCATGAAGGCGCCTCGCGCATTAGTAAAGCTATCGTAGCTGGAGCCGTATCCGCACAGCATGACCTTATCTCCATACTGCGTGAGACACAAGCGGAAATTGCCATCCATGAAGCGGATTTTCCTTCCTTTGAAGACGGAAGCCTAGATGATGAGCAAGGCAATTATTTGATTCCTGCCGGCTTGGCTCTTCCAAAGGATCTAAGCTTCAACATCGACCTGCTTCCCAAAGTTAATCGTGAAGCCAAACTACTCCCTGTTGTTCTCACTAGCGCTTTAGGTGCTTGGCTGCTGATTATGGCACTCATCGGTTATTCCTTTATGAGTAACCGTACTGAAATATCTGATAACAAGGATCAGGTGCAAACCTTAAATGATCAAATTGCCCTCGCCCAAAATGAATTGCTTACAGGAACTGCCCATGGCCAGTCAAATCCACTCTCTGAAATAGAAGCAATCAAAAAGAAACAAACAGACGTAGTTGCGATCGTTAATGAGCTTGAGCATAAGCTCCCAATAAGTGCTGAAATCCGTACACTTGGCTACACGGAACAAGGACAGATTTCTCTAACCGCCAGCTTTAACTCGATGAAGGATATGTCCCGCTACTTGTTCGATTTACACCGCTTATCTTTTACTGAAGATGCCGGTTTGCAGACACTGTCCAAGGGTGAGACTATGGCCATATCTACCGATAGCGGTGGGATCTCCGTCTCCAATCCATATACAGCTTCATTTAGCGTCAAGATGAAGCAGTCGAAGGAGGATGAGAACAATGGAACAACTAACTAAAAACCGTTCCCTATCCGTGCTCTTAGTGGCAGTACTGTTTCTGGCCTTGTTTGCAATTTATAGCTACTTGCTAAAACCATCAGCGGATCAAATTACCGATCAACAAGCCGAGATTGAACGTCTGAATAGTGAATACAATCTGCTGAGTAAAAAACTCGCAGAGAAAAAAGAAGCGAGCAACGAATTTTCCAAGGAAAATGTACAGCAAGCGCTGCCGTTATGGGATAATACAGAGCAGTTGTTACTTGATTTACAACAAATTGAATCAAGCACCGGTGGCGAGGCTCTTACAGCTACCTTTACTCCTGACCGTGTTGACGATCAACAGAATGCGGACACAAGTGCAAGCGAAAATACTGATTCTACAACAGACAGCAGCACTTCATTTGGTCCTAATGTGAAACAGCTCAAAGTAAGCCTAGTTATTAAAGGTAAATACGCTGACATATTGCGTTATATCGAAGAACTGCAAAAGCTGCCAAGGTTAATTACGGTTGATTCCTTCGACGTCGCGAAATCCAGCAGTTTAGCCGGTGACGCCAAGCCTATCTCAGCAAATCTGGCATTTACCGCTTACTTCGATCCATCCTACAAGTCACTTGCAAAAGAAGTCCTTCTGCCTTTTGAAGAGAAATAAAACGAGCCGCCCTTTCGTGAATCCATCACGACAAAGGCGGCTTTTCTTTGCCTATTCAACACAAAAAAAAGACGATTCCCAGATGAACTGGAAACCGTCATGCTATATCAAGTAATAAATTCTGTAATGGAGCGGAAGACGGGAATCGAACCCGCGACCCTCGCCTTGGCAAGGCGATGCTCTACCGCTGAGCCACTTCCGCAGGTAAATATGGTGCGCGTAGAGGGACTTGAACCCCCACGGTCGCCCGCCAGATCCTAAGTCTGGTGCGTCTGCCAATTCCGCCATACGCGCATAATGTAACGTGCCCCCATTGTCGTTAAACGAAAATGGTGAGCCATGTAGGACTCGAACCTACGACACCCTGATTAAAAGTCAGGTGCTCTACCAACTGAGCTAATGGCTCAATTTTGAAAAAATGGTGCCGGCGATAGGAGTCGAACCCACGACCTACTGATTACAAGTCAGTTGCTCTACCAACTGAGCTACACCGGCATGTGTATAAGTTTCAAGGCTTACCAAATTCAATGAAATAAAACCCACAAGTGGGTTATTCAATTAGTTGGTTTGCAACTTGAAAACTGGATACGAACCTTTGCGATGGTTTTGTTTTAGCTGATGTTGTCCGAAGTTGAACATCCGAGCGAATGTTCGTAGGATAAGCCCTCGACCGATTAGTATTCGTCAGCTGCATGCATTGCTGCACTTCCACCTCGAACCTATCAACCTGATCGTCTTTC
>NZ_FPAD01000012.1:0-3023 GCF_900116125.1 Paenibacillus sp. BC26
GAATGTTCGTAGGATAAGCCCTCGACCGATTAGTATTCGTCAGCTGCATGCATTGCTGCACTTCCACCTCGAACCTATCAACCTGATCGTCTTTCAGGGGTCTTACATACTGGGAAATCTCATCTTGAGGGGGGCTTCACGCTTAGATGCTTTCAGCGCTTATCCCGTCCGCACTTGGCTACCCAGCGGTGCTCCTGGCGGAACAACTGGTACACCAGCGGTGCGTCCATCCCGGTCCTCTCGTACTAAGGACAGCTCCTCTCAAATTTCCTACGCCCACGACAGATAGGGACCGAACTGTCTCACGACGTTCTGAACCCAGCTCGCGTACCGCTTTAATGGGCGAACAGCCCAACCCTTGGGACCTACTTCAGCCCCAGGATGCGATGAGCCGACATCGAGGTGCCAAACCTCCCCGTCGATGTGGACTCTTGGGGGAGATAAGCCTGTTATCCCCAGGGTAGCTTTTATCCGTTGAGCGATGGCCCTTCCATTCGGTACCACCGGATCACTAAGCCCGACTTTCGTCCCTGCTCGACTTGTAGGTCTCGCAGTCAAGCTCCCTTATGCCTTTACACGCTACGAATGATTTCCAACCATTCTGAGGGAACCTTTGGGCGCCTCCGTTACATTTTAGGAGGCGACCGCCCCAGTCAAACTGCCCACCTGACACGGTCCCTGTACCGGATTACGGTACCAGGTTAGAACTCCGATACGATCAGGGTGGTATCCCAACGTTGCCTCCACCGAAGCTGGCGCTCCGGCTTCCAAGGCTCCCACCTATCCTGTACAGATCGTACCAAAGTTCAATATCAAGCTGCAGTAAAGCTCCATGGGGTCTTTCCGTCTTGTCGCGGGTAACCTGCATCTTCACAGGTATTAAAATTTCACCGGATCTCTCGTTGAGACAGCGCCCAAGTCGTTACGCCATTCGTGCGGGTCAGAATTTACCTGACAAGGAATTTCGCTACCTTAGGACCGTTATAGTTACGGCCGCCGTTTACTGGGGCTTCAATTCATAGCTTCGCCTTGCGGCTAACCACTCCTCTTAACCTTCCAGCACCGGGCAGGCGTCAGCCCGTATACTTCGCCTTACGGCTTCGCACAGACCTGTGTTTTTGCTAAACAGTCGCTTGGGCCTTTTCACTGCGGCCCCCTCGGGCTATTCACCCTACCGAGGCACCCCTTCTCCCGAAGTTACGGGGTCATTTTGCCGAGTTCCTTAACGAGAGTTCTTCCGAGCGCCTTAGCATACTCTGCTCGACTACCTGTGTCGGTTTGCGGTACGGGCACCATCACCTGGCTAGAGGCTTTTCTTGGCAGCGGGAACACATGACCTTCGGTACTGTAATTTTCCCTCCCCATCACAGCCTGGCCTTAGAGTGTGCGGATTTGCCTACACACAAGCCTCACTGCTTGGACGAGCTATTCCATCAGCTCGCGTCACTATCCTTCTGCGTCACCCCATTGCTCATAACGGCTTACGGTGGTACAGGAATATCAACCTGTTGTCCTTCGACTACGCCTTTCGGCCTCGCCTTAGGTCCCGACTTACCCTGAGCGGACGAGCCTTCCTCAGGAATCCTTAGTCTTTCGGCGGACAAGATTCTCACTTGTCTTTTCGTTACTCATACCGGCATTCTCACTTGAATACGCTCCACCAGTCCTTACGGTCTGACTTCTACGTATATTCAACGCTCCCCTACCACTGATACCAAAGGTATCAATCCATAGCTTCGGTGGTGTGTTTAGCCCCGTTACATTTTCGGCGCAGAGTCACTCGACCAGTGAGCTATTACGCACTCTTTAAATGGTGGCTGCTTCTAAGCCAACATCCTGGTTGTCTTTGCAACTCCACATCCTTTCCCACTTAACACACACTTGGGGACCTTAGCTGATGGTCTGGGCTGTTTCCCTCTTGACAATGGATCTTAGCACTCACTGTCTGACTCCCGGATATAAGTACATGGCATTCGGAGTTTGACTGGACTTGGTAACCCTTGGCGGGCCCCGCACCCAATCAGTGCTCTACCTCCACGACTCTTTACTCCGAGGCTAGCCCTAAAGCTATTTCGGGGAGAACCAGCTATCTCCGAGTTCGATTGGAATTTCTCCGCTACCCCCACCTCATCCCCGAATTTTTCAACATTCGTGGGTTCGGGCCTCCAGTGCGTGTTACCGCACCTTCACCCTGGACAGGGGTAGATCACACGGTTTCGGGTCTACGTCCACATACTATGTCGCCCTATTCAGACTCGCTTTCGCTGCGGCTCCGGCTCTTCACCTTAACCTTGCATGGGAACGTAACTCGCCGGTTCATTCTACAAAAGGCACGCCATCACCCATATAGAGGGCTCTGACTTTTTGTAAGCGCACGGTTTCAGGTTCTTTTTCACTCCGCTTCCGCGGTGCTTTTCACCTTTCCCTCACGGTACTGCTTCACTATCGGTCGCTAGGGAGTATTTAGCCTTGGCAGATGGTCCTGCCGGATTCCCACGAGGTTTCACGTGTCTCGCGGTACTCAGGGTACGTCTCGGAGAGTGCTGACTTTGGACTACAGGGCTTTTACCTCTTATAGCGGGCCTTTCCAGACCTCTTCGTCTACCCAACACCTTTGTAACTCCGTGTGAGACGCCCTACAACCCCAAGGAGCAAGCTCCTTGGTTTGGGCTAATCCGCGTTCGCTCGCCGCTACTGACGGAATCACTATTGTTTTCTCTTCCTCAGGGTACTTAGATGTTTCAGTTCCCCTGGTCTGCCTCTTCATAACCTATGTATTCAGTTATGAGTGACTGGACATTACTCCAGCCGGGTTTCCCCATTCGGACATCCCCGGATCAAAGCCTGCTTACGGCTCCCCGAGGCATTTCGTCGTTCGCCACGTCCTTCTTCGGCTCCTAGCGCCTAGGCATCCTCCGTGCGCTCTTAGTAGCTTAACCTATGCTGAAACAAGTTTCAGCTTTCTTCGTTAATCTCAGCTAAGAGATCTATCGCAAATTTCATATCCAGTTTTCAAGGTGCAA